>NZ_JBFAOF010001108.1:0-2130 GCF_040675125.1 Spirillospora sp. NPDC049652
GGACGCCCGGAGCGCGCGCCGGACGCCCCAGAGGCGCGCGCGGCGGGGCTCAGGTGGCCTCGGTGTCGTACGGCGGGCGCTCGCCGTACTCCAGGAGGCCCGCGGCGGCCGTGGCGTACGAGGTGTCGCCCAGGGTCGCGCCGTTGCGGTACTCCGGCTCGGCGTCCAGGTCGTCGAGCAGGTGCTTGCGGACGAACGTCTTCGGGTGGAGGTCGGCGATGTCGAAGTCCTTGAACTCCGGCCCGAGCCCGTCCTGAAGGTCGGCCTTGGCGCTGTTGGCCATCTCGCGGAGCTGGCGGAGCGCCCGTCCGGCCTGGCCGGCGACGGTCGGCAGCTTGTCCCCGAAGATCACCAGGGCGAGCACGACGAGCACGACCATCTCGCCGAGTCCTACGTCGAACAACCCGTCCTCCACACTGCCAAGGGGACCGGACGCCGTTGCCGCGTCCGACCCCAGCGTATCCGCACTCGGGCGGGCACGATTCGCACGGTCCGTCCCCGCCCGCCGCGGAGTGCCCCACCTGCGGCGGAGCGCCGGAGGCGGCGCCTCCGGACGGCCGACGGCCGACGCCCCGGGGGACGTCGGCCGTCGGGCGGCGGAGCCGGGCGTCAGCCTGCGGCGAGGGTGACGTCCACGGTCTTCTCCTGGCCCTTGCCGCCGGGCAGGAAGGTCACCTTGACCACGTTCCCGGGGGCCTTGCTGCGGATCGTGGCGATCAGGTCGGACGCGTTCTCGATCGGCCGGCCGTCCACCTTGGTGATCACGTCGC
This sequence comes from Spirillospora sp. NPDC049652, assembly GCF_040675125.1. NCBI lineage: Bacteria > Bacillati > Actinomycetota > Actinomycetes > Streptosporangiales > Thermomonosporaceae > Spirillospora > Spirillospora sp. NPDC049652. Next base: position 771 of record NZ_JBFAOF010001108.1, read on the forward strand.
CGGGCTTGATGCCGGCGCGGTCGGCCGGGCCGCCCTTGGTGACCGGCGCGGTGCCCTGCACCGGCTGCGGCATGATCTTGGCGCCGCCGCCCTGCCACTGCGGGTCGGGCAGCACCCCGAGCTTGGCCTGCTTGACCGTGCCGGTGTTGACGATGTCCTCGGCGACCCGCTTGGCCTGGTTGATCGGGATGGCGAAGCCGAGCCCGATCGAACCCTGCTGGTCGGCGCCGCCGGTGAGGATCGCGGTGTTCATCCCGATCACGCGGCCCTTGGCGTCCACCAGCGGGCCGCCGGAGTTGCCGGGGTTGATCGCCGCGTCCGTCTGGATCGCGTTCATCACCGTCGACTCGCCGCCGCCCTCGCCCCGGGTCGGGACGGCGCGGTTCAGCGAGGACACGATGCCGGTCGTCACCGAGCCCTGCAGGCCGAGCGGCGAGCCGATCGCGATCACCGGGTCGCCGACGGCGAGCCTGTCGGAGTCGCCGATGGCGAGCGGCGGCAGCGCGTGGCTGCCGGACGGCTTGATCACGGCCACGTCCGAGGACGGGTCGGTGCCCTTGACGGTGGCGGGCAGCGACGACTTGTCGTTGAACACCACCCGGATGGACGCGCCCGCGCCCAGCCCGGACACCACGTGGTTGTTGGTGATGATGTAGCCGTCCTTGACGATGAACCCGGTGCCCGCGGCGTCCTCGCCGTTCGGCCCGGACACCCGGATCATCACGACGCTCGGCAGGACGCGCTGCGCGACGCCCGCGACCGAGTCCGGCGGCCGGTTCTGCACGGGCGCGTTGTCGTTGCCGCCGCTGAAGCTCACCTTGCCGCCGTCGCCGCTGCCGTCGCCGGTGCTCAGCGCGACGATGCCCGCGCCGAGACCGCCCGCGACCAGCGCGATCAGCAGTCCGATGATCGCCAGGGCGCCGAGGCCCGGCCCGCCGCGCCCCGCGGACGGCGGGGCGGGCACCGGCGCCCAGTTGGGGCCGCCCGGCGGCTGCCCGAACCCGCCGGGGCCACCCGGCGCGCCCGGAGCCGTGCCGCCCGGGCCGACACCGCCCGCGCCGACGCCGCCCGGGGCACCCGGGCCGGCCACGCCGGGGCCGCCCGGCAGGGGCCGGGGCGGCGCTCCGGGGACCGGCGGCGGGCCGCCCATCGGCGGACGCGCGGCCGGCGGAGGCGGCTGCGGCGACGCCTGGCCGCCCCAGCCGTACTGGCCCGCGACTCCGGCCGAGCGCGGGTCCTGGTCGTGCGGGGCGAAGGCCGGGCGGGCGGGAGTTGCTCACCGACTCGGCGCACCGTGAGGCGGTGTCGCCGCATCTGGTGCCGGTCTCGGACGTCGAGTTGCTGCTGCCGTTCGAGGTCG
>NZ_JBFAOF010001109.1:0-2129 GCF_040675125.1 Spirillospora sp. NPDC049652
GCGCCGGCTTTCCAGCGCACCCTCGGGCCGACGTCGGTTCCGGTCGTCCCCGATAGTCGCGCCGCCGCCCAGCACCAGCGCCGACGCGGCGCCGTCCAGCTCCGCCTCGCGCAGGGCCGTGACGATCCCGTGCACGTCGGTGTTGTCCGCGGCGCGGCGCCCGTCCCGCAGGACGAGCGTGTTCGCGCCGCCGACCTTCGCCGCCAGCTCGGACACCGAATCCGCGAGCGACAGCGCCACCCGCTTCAGCGGCATGGTCAGCGACAGCCCGCGCCACGAGCCGTCCAGGCCGGCGAGGAAGCCCTCCAGGGCGTCCTCGCCGACCTCGAACGCGTCGTAGGACCAGCCGTCCAGCCCGAGCCCGGCGTACGCGGCGCGGTGCAGCACCGGGGACAGCGAGTGGGCGACCGGCGATCCGAGGACCGCGGCGCGGGCGGTGCTCACTTGCCCGCCGGGTGCTTGGCCAGCCACTTGTCGAGCTTGGTCTTCATCGCCGTGAACTCCGCGTCCGTCGTGCCGTACTCGGTGTAGCCGGTGGACGGGTTGGTGGTCACGAAGAACAGCCAGTCGCCCTTGGCCGGGGCCAGCGCGGCCTTCAGCGCCTCCGCGCCGGGGCTGTCGATCGCGCCGACCGGCAGCGGCTTCACCCGGTAGGAGTTGTAGGGCGAGTCGACCTCGGTGTCCTTGTAGGTGACGTGGAGGGTCCGCTTGTTCAGCGCGTACAGGACGGTCGTGTCGAGCTGCAGCGGACGGCCGATCTTGATCCGGTTGTAGAGCACCCGCGCGATCTTCGGGTAGTCCGCCTTGGTGCCGCCCTCGGCCTGCAGCAGGCTGGCGAGGGTGACGACCTGGCCCGGGTCGAGCCGCACCGACCGGGACCTGCCGACCAGGTCGAGCTCGCGCGCCTCCTGGTTGAACCGCTCGACCATCATCTTGAGGATGTCCTTGGCCGGCGCGTTCGGGTTCAGGTTGTACTGCCCCGGATAGAGGTAGCCCTCCACCTTGCCCTTGGCGTACGACGGCAGCCCGAGGCCCTTGCCGTCCTTGGCCGCGGACACGAAGTTGCGCACCGGGATGCCGGTCTTCTTCGACAGCTTCTCGAAGACCTCGGTCGCGCGCAGCCCCTCCGGCAGCGTGATCATGTTGCCGGCGCGGGCCTTGGGGTCCAGCAGCAGCGCCATCGCCGCCTTGGACGACATCCGCAGCCGCATCTGGTAGTAGCCCGGCTGCAGGCTGGAGGCCTTCGGCTCGTGGCCGTACACCTTCAGGAACGCCCGGACGCTCTTCACCACGTCGTGCTGCTGCAGCGTCGCGGCGATCACCGAGCCGCTGTCGCCCTCCTTGACCTGGACGATCACGTTGCCCGAGCCGGCGCCGGAGTAGTCCGGCGGGTGCATCCGGCCGTCGAGCCAGGCGTAGCCGAGCACCCCGCCCGTGCCTACGACCGCGACGAGGAACGCCATGGCGAACAGCACCGCCGCGCGTCCCTTGCCCTTGCGGCGGCGCTGCCGCTTGCGGGAGCGCCGCTGCTCGTCACGGCCGGGGCCGTCGCCGCGGCCGAGCTGGTCGTCGAGGAGGTGGCCGCCGCCCTGGCCCTGGTGCTGCTCCTGGTGGTCGTCGTACTCGTCGTCGTAGTACTCGTCCTGCTCGTACTGCGACTGCCCGTGCTGAGGCTGCCCGTGCTGGGGTTGGCCGTGCTGGGGTTGGCCGTGCTGGGGCTGCCCGTGCTGCGCCGCGTGGTGCTGGCCGGGATGCCCCTGGCCCTGCCGGCCGTACTGGTCGTACTGGCCTTGGTCGTACTGGCCGCCCTGACCGTACTGGTCGTACTGCTGCTGGTCGTACGGCTGCTGCTCGTACTGCTGTTGCTGCTCGTACTGCTGCTGCTCGTACTGCCGCTGGTCGTGTTGCTGCTGACCGCGGTGCCTGCCTTGCCCCTGCTGACCCTGCTGCCCCTGGCCGCGCTGCTGGTCGTACTGCTCCGGGGGGTACCGGTCCTGGCCGTGCTGCTGCGGGGGGCGCCGCCGGCGGCCGCGGCCGCGCTGCTCGGGGCCGTTGGGGGGGTCGGAGAAGAAGTCCACGTCGTTCACCCGCTCCGCCGGACGCCCTCGCCGGGCGGCCGTCCGGTCAGC
>NZ_JBFAOF010001110.1:0-2128 GCF_040675125.1 Spirillospora sp. NPDC049652
CGCCGGGCACGCGGGGGCCGCGCTCCAGGGTCGGGCGGCGTTCGGTCAGCTCGCCCGCCGAGGCGCGCAGCGCCTCCAGCAACGCCGCGACCGAGGGCCGGACGTCCGCGCCCGCGCGCGTCCACAGCACCATGCGGCGGCGCAGCGGCTCGCCGGCGAGCGGCCGGGTGACGATGCCGGGCTCCTGGTCGGCGAAGGCCAGGTCGGGCATGATGCTCACCGCGCCGCCGTGCGCGACCATCGCGAACATGACCAGGATGTCGTTGGTGCGGTAGCGGACGTCCGGACGGAAGCCAGCGAGGTCCACGCAGGCGCGTTCGAGCAGGTCGGCGTGGTTGGTGCCGGCGTGGCCGGTCACCCACCGCTCCCCCGCCAGCGCCTCCAGCCGGACCGGCGCGCCGGAGACCGCGAGCGGGTGCGCGGCGGGCAGCGAGACCCACATCGACTCGCTCAGCAGCTCCTCGGCGACCAGCCCGGGACGGCGCGCCCGCGGCAGCCGCGGGTACTCGTCGGTGATCGCCACGTCGATCTCCTGCAGCTCGACCGCCCGCAGCACCTGGACGTAGTCCTCGTCCAGGACGTCCACGGTGAGCTCGGGGTACTCGGCGGCGAGCACCGGCAGCACGGGCGCCAGCACATGCAGCAGCGCGGTCTGGAACGCCACGACCCGGACCGTCCCGGCGACCCGGCCGGACGCGGCGAGCGCCGCCTCCTCGGCCCGGCGCGCCTCGTCCAGCAGGGTCTGCGCGCGGGCGGCCAGCACCTCGCCCGCCGGGGTCAGCCGCAGCCGCCGGCCGACCTTCTCCACCAGCGGCACGCCGACCTCGCGCTGGAGCTGCGCGAGCTGCTGCGAGACCGCCGAGGGGCTGTACCCGAGCGCCTCGGCGACCGCGCCCGCGGTGCCGCGCTGCTGCAGCTCGCGCAGCATCCGCACTCTCCCAAGATCCAACATGGTGAAGAGATTCTTACACGAACGCTGAAGGAACTGTCGCTGGACCTGAACAATGGACGGCGTCAAACTGTAAGTGCGGCCGGGAGGACCCCCGGGGGTTCTGGGAGGACCCCAGGGGTCCCCCTCAGGACAGTCCCCCCGAACCGCACCCCGCGCGGGAAGTCCGAGCCCAGGCCAGGGCTCATGAGCACGATGCGGAAGGACTTCTCAGATGTTCGTCATCCTCGCCATCATCGCCCTCGCCGTCCTCGGCCCGCTGTTCGGCCGCGACTCCCGGGACGGCCTCGACTGGGCCCGCGGCAACTTCTGGCTGCGGCGCCGCACCGCCCCGGACGCCCCGGCGGCCCCGGTCAGAAGCTCCGGTAGTCACGGACCGCGAGCCTCGCGCCGCGCCGCGGCGGACGCGCGCCGCTCAGTTCCAGCAGGCGTATGACCCGGTGCCGGTGCCCCCGGTACGGCTCCAGCAGCTCCAGCATCCCCGCGTCGTCGGTCCTGCTCCCGGTGAGCGCCCAGCCCACCAGGCCGGGCAGGTTGTAGTCGCCCACCGAGACCGCGTCCGGATCGCCGACCGCCCGCTGCCGGGTCTCGGCCGCCGTCCACACCCCGACGCCGGGGAGTGAGCGGAGCCGGGACTCGGCCGCGACCTCCCCGCCGTCGCCGAAGCCGCGTTCCAGCCGGGACGCGACCCGCGCCGCGCCGATGACCGTCCGCGCGCGGACCGCCTCGATCCCGGACCGGTGCCACTCCCAGGACGGGATCATCGCCCAGGTCTCCGGCGCCGGCGGAACCCGCAGGTCCAGCGCGCGCCCCCGGTCGGTGACGACGTCCCGCGGCGCCGGGGCGGGCTCGCCGAACCGCCGCAGCAGGTAGCGCCAGGCGCGCCACGCCTCGTTGCTCAGCACCTTCTGCTCCAGGACGGCCGGGACGAGCGCCTCGAACACCCGGTTCGTCCGGCCGATGCGCAGGCCCGGCCTGCGGCGCGCCACCTCGCGCAGCACGTCGTGGCGCGGCTCGAACCCGGACGGGTCGTCGTCCGCGCCCAGCATCTCCGGCACCGCGTCGAGCAGCCACTCCGCGCCCGGACCCCACGCCGCCGCCTCGACCACGTCGAAGCAGGGCCGCAGCCGCAGCGCGCCGGGACCGGCCGGCGTGCGGACCGCACGCCAGTACCCGCCG
>NZ_JBFAOF010001111.1:0-2128 GCF_040675125.1 Spirillospora sp. NPDC049652
ACGACATCGAGGGCGTCCGCGCCACCGATGCCCGGACGCTGGTGTTCCGGCTGGTCAAGCCCGCCTCCGACTTCCTCGACCTGCTCACGCTCGGGTACACCGCCGCCGCGCCGCGCGAGTACGACGCCTACGTCCCGGACGGCCCGGTCTTCCGGCGGCACACGGTCTCGGACGGCCCGTACCGGATCTCCGACTACCGCCCCGGCACCTCGTACCTGCTCACCCGGAACCCGTCCTGGCGGGCCGGGAGCGACCCGCTGCGCGAGCGGCACGTCGACGGCATCCGGATCACGCTCGGCCAGGACTCCGCCGAGGCCGTCCAGCAGCAGCTGGAGGCGGGCTCGGCGGACCTCGCCTGGGACCAGCCGGTGCCGCCCGCGGCGCTGCCCCGGCTGCGCGCCGCGCGCGACCCCCGGTTCGCCGTCCGCCAGGCCCCCTCGACCAGCCCCTACCTGGTCTTCAACCTGCGCAGCCCGAACAACGGGCACGCCCTGGCCGATCCGGAGGTGCGCCGAGCCCTGGCCTACGCGGTCGACCGCTCCACCCTGGTCAAGATCGTCGGCGGGCCGTCCGTGGCGCGTCCGCTGCACACGGTCATCCCGCCCGGCACCACGGGGTTCGCGCCCGCCGACCCGTTCCCCACGCCCGGCGACTCCGGCGATCCCGCCGCCTGCCGCCGCAGGCTGGCCGCGGCGGGCCATCCGGCGGGGCTGACGCTCCGCTTCCCGTTCCGGGTGAACAGCGTGCACCGGCTGATCGCCGAGTCGCTGCAGCAGAACCTCGCGGCCTGCGGCGTCCGGACCGTCCTGTCCCCCGACACCGGCGGCGACTTCTACGCCCGGACGATCTCCGACCCGGCCCGCGGCGCGGCCGGCTCCTGGGACATCGCCGCTCCCGGCTGGACGCCCGACTGGTACGGCGCGAACGGCCGCTCGGTGCTGCTGCCGCTGCTGTCCGGCCGCTCGCTCGGCCCGGGCTCCACCAACTACGGCGGGTACGACGATCCGCGCGTGAACGCCCTGATCGACCAGGCGCTCACGGCCACGTCCGAGGCGAGGGCCGCCGAGCTGTGGCGGCGGGCCGACCGGATCGCCACGCGGGACGCGGCGATCCTGCCGCTGCTCGACCGCGCGCACACGATCTTCATGTCGTCCCGCGTCCGGAACGCCCGCTTCCTGCCGACGACCGCCGGATACGACTACACCCGCCTCTACCTGGCCCACTGAGCCTTGCCCGCCGGACGGGCCCGCGCCCGGCCCCGAGCCGCGCGGCAGCGGCCGGGAAGCCTGACGGAATAGGGGATTTCGTCGGAATAAGTGAGGTATCGTCCTCCGCTCCGGTTGATCATCCCGAGCGGAGGCGACATGGCCGTCGAGCCGACCGCGTACGAGGCCCGGTGGCACGCGCTGTGCGCCGAGCTCGACGCGCATCCGGACATCAGGGTCCGGTACCGGATCGACGGCGGGCTCGACGCGGGCCTCGCGGACGCCCCGGCGGCCTGGGCGCATCTCGCCGGAACCACCGGAGCGCCCCCGCCCGCCGGGCTCGCCGAGTGCTTCCACCGGTTCCGCCAGCTCGGACGCCAGTGGGAGACGGCGGCTTCCGAGGTCAGCGGCGAGTTCTTCCTCACCGACCTCGCGCACGCGCGCCCGCAGGCGTACGAGTCGTGGATCGAATCATGGGCGGACCAGGAGCGCTTCCCATCCTCCGAACTGCGGATCGTCGACGAGCACCCGGTCACCGGGACCGGCGGCTTCACCGGCGTGCGGCTGCGTCCCGGCGGCGAACCGGAGCTGTGGTGGTCCACGATCCAGTACGCGGACTGGAGGCTGGACATCGGATACCGGGAGTACCTGGACGCGCTGCTGCTGACCCGCGGAGCGTTCAGCTGGCAGTTCCTGTTCACCGCCGCGCCCCTCGCCTCGGAGGAGTTCGACCAGGTGCGGGCCCGTCTGGAGCGGACGCTGGACGAGTTGCCCGCGCTGTTCCCCGCCGACGACTTCAGCGGGCTCAGGCGGCGTTTCGAGGAGCGTCTGTGAGCACCGCGACCCGGTTCGACGCGGCCCGGTAGCCCAGCGCCCCCAGCAGGTAGAGGGCGGCGACACCGGCGACCGTGCCGGACGAGACG
>NZ_JBFAOF010001112.1:0-2125 GCF_040675125.1 Spirillospora sp. NPDC049652
GCTCGCCCAGCAGCATCTGGATGAGCGTGGCGCGCGGCCGGTGAAGTCGGGCACGTCGCGCGGCAGGTCGTTGCGCGGCGGGCGCGGCGCCCCGGCCGGCGGCGCGGGCGGCTGGACCTGGCGGCTGGTCCGCGGCGGGGCGGGCAGCGCGCTCCCGGCCCGCTCCCACACCGCGCGCAGCGGCCGCGGGTCGCGCTTGACCAGCCGGCAGAGCGCGACGACCGCGGGCCACGGCGGGACGGTCTGCCCGCTCAGGTACCGCGACAGCGACGACGAGCTGAGTCCGGTGTCCCGGGCGAGGGCCCGGACGCCGCGTCCGGACAGCTCCTGGATCAGCCGCAGCCGCTCCGCGAGCTCCTCCTGGGGGTCGGACGCCGCCGTCCGCCGTTCTGCCACCACCGCAAACCCCGTCGTGCCGTCCCGCCGGAGCGGAGATTTCCTGGGCCGTGTCCCGGCTGGTCGAGACCGTACCAGTTGTCCCACGGTGTCCCACGGGCCTCGTCCCGGCGGCCCGTCCCGGCTGTGATTGGGCCATGCCCCCCGGGAACACCGGGCGGCCCGGAGAACCGACTGAGGAGAACGACATGCAGGCTCGGATGCAGAACCCCGCGATGGTCCTCGACAACGCCATGAAGCCGATCCAGGAGCTCTTCAAGGCCGTGCACTCCGGCGGCGTGGACGCCCAGACGCTGGAGCTGGTGCACCTGCGCGTCAGCCAGATCAACGGCTGCAGCGCCTGCGTCGACTCCGGCGTGAAGGGCGGCCGCAAGGCGGGCGTGAGCGAGGAGAAGCTCGCCACCACCGCCGCCTGGCGCGAGGCCCCGTACTTCTCCGACGAGGAGCGCGCCGCGCTGGAGCTGGCCGAGGCCGCGACCCGGCTCGCGGACCGGCCGAACCCGGTGAGCGACGAGATCTGGGACGCCGCCGCCACCTACTACGACGAGAAGCAGCTCGCCGCGATCGTCATGATGGTCGGTGTCACGAACCTGTTCAACCGGCTCAACGCCACCACCCGGCAGATCGCCGGCGCCTGGGGCTGAGCCGCCTCCCCGCTCCCGCTCCACCCCACCGAAGACGACGAAGGCAGAAGGAGACCCACCATGGCCGAGAAGAACGACGCCACCGCCGAGAAGTTCTCCGCCGAGGAGCGCGCCGCGATGAAGGAGCGCGCGAAGGAGCTGAAGGCGTCCGGACGCCGCGCCTCCAAGGCCGAGAAGGCGGCGCAGGCCGAGGCGGACGTCGTGGCGAAGATCGCCGAGTTCCCGGAGCCGGACCGGTCCATGGCCGAGCGGATCCACGCCATCGTCAAGGACGCCGCCCCGAACCTGGAGCCGAAGCTCTGGTACGGCATGCCGTCCTACGCCCTGGACGGCAAGGTCGTCTGCTTCTTCCAGAACGCGGACAAGTTCAAGGCCCGGTACGCGACGCTCGGCTTCAACGACTCGGCGCGGCTCGACGAGGGCACGATGTGGCCGACCGCGTACGCGCTGACCGAGCTGACCCCGGAGGTCGAGGCCCGGATCGCCGAGCTGGTGAAGCGCGCGGCGGGCTGACCACCGCACGCACCCGCCCGTCCCCGCCGACCCGGTCGGCCGGGACGGGTCCGCGGTTGCGGCATCATGATCGGTCGTGGACGGAACAAGGACACTGGCCGACGTCGGGTGGTTGCGGTACCGGCTGGAAACGCCGGGACTGGTGGTACTGGACGCGTCCGTGGGCGCCCATCGGAAGAGCGACGCGGGACGGATTCCCGGGGCGCGGCGGTTCGACATCGACGGGGCGATGTCCGACCACACGAGCCCGGTGCCGCACACCATGCCGGGCGCCGAGCAGTTCACGGAGGAGATGCGCGCGCTCGGGGTGAACGCGTCCGACACCGTGGTCGTGTACGACGCGGCCGGTGTCTACTCCAGTGCCCGCGCCTGGTGGATGCTGCGCGCCATGGGGTTCGACCGGGTGGCCGTCCTGGACGGCGGGCTGCCCGCGTGGACCGCCGCCGGGCTCCCGACCGAGGAACACGACACCGAGCCGGTGGAGCGCGGCGACTTCACCGCACGGCCGCGCGACGGGTGGTTCGTGGACGCGGACGAGGTCGCGGCGGCCCTGGCCGACCCGGACCGGGTCG
>NZ_JBFAOF010001113.1:0-2125 GCF_040675125.1 Spirillospora sp. NPDC049652
GCTGCACCGGACGCTGGACCGGGTCGCGCATGTCGACCCGGTCCGCCCGGCGGCGGCCGAGGGGCTGGTCGCGCGGGTCTACGAGCAGGTCGAACGCGACTTCGGGATGCTCGCGCCGCCGGTGGCGCTGCACTCGCCCGCACCGGAGGTCCTCGCCGCCGCCTGGGTCATGCTGCGGGAGACGCTCGTCGCCGGTCCGGCGGCGGGACGCCCGGACGCCGAGGCGGTCGCCGCGGCCGTGTCCCGCGCCAACGCCTGCCCGTACTGCGTGGCCGTCCACGAGGCCGCGCTGCACGACCTCGTCCCCGCCCAGGGGGCGAACGGCATGGGCCGGGACGGCGTGGGCTCGGACGGCGCGGGCTTGGACGGTGTGGGCGGAAACGGCGCGGGCCGGGACGCTGCGGGCCGGGACGGGCTCGCGGCGTGGGCCGCCGGGGCGGGACGGCCGGCGGCGGGCGCGCCGGCGCCCGTGCCGTTCGAGGCGGAGCGCGTTCCCCGCCTGCTCGGCGTCGCCGTTACATTTCACTACCTCAACCGGATGGTGAACATCTTCCTGGAGGACTCACCCGTCCCGTCCCGGGTGCCCGCCCGGGTGCGCGCGCCCATGATGCGCGTGCTCGGCCGGCTGCTGCGTCCGGCGGCGCGCCGGGGGGCCGAGCCGGGCCTCTCGCTGGCCCTGCTCCCCCCGGCTCCGCTCCCCGGCGACCTGTCGTGGGCCGCCGCCGACCCGGTCGTCGGGGACGCCTTCGCACGGGCGTCCGCCGCCGTCGAACGGGCTGGCCGAGCCGTCCCCGACCCGGCCCGCGCCCTGGTGGGCGACCATCTGGACGCCTGGGACGGCGCCCACCCGCCCGCAGGCCGCGACTGGCTGGAGGAGGCCGTCGCCACGGTGCCGGAGGCGGCGCGTCCGGCGGCGCGGCTGGCGCTGCTCACCGCGGTGGCGTCCTACCGGATCGGGCCGTCCGAGGTGGCCGCGTTCCGGCGGACCGACCCCCGCGACGCGGCGCTGCTCGGGCTCACCGCGTGGGCCTCCCTCACCGCCGCCCGGAAAATCGGCGCGAAGGCGGTTTATTCAAACGCTCCCACGGAAACGAAGGACTGAATCTCCCCCGCCGCGTTCCGCCGTCCCTCTCAAATTGCTCCACCCGTCCCCGGGGAACGGGGGCGGGGCGCGCCGGCATGCTCCAAATGCCGCGCCCCCGGGGCCTTTCGGGCGGCCGGTCACAATTCCACTACGCAGTGTCACGTCAACAGATCACTCCGCCACGAATCCGGTGCGGCCTGCCCGAATGCCGCCCGGATTCGGCCCCCGACCTGCGGCGGAGGGATTCCTGACCAGCGGGTCATAGGGTTGCACAGGGTTGCAACAAACCGACTAATCGGTTTGTAATGGGGGCACATGTCCCCCGGAACACAACGGGTCGGCTCCCGTGCCTTCCCGTGTGGTTCCGCGGGTCCGCATGGGTCTTTGTTCCGTTCCGTAAGGTGTGGAGGAAATCCATGGCACGCGGCGCCGCGCGTCGTCCCGGACCGGAAACGGCCGAAGGCCGCTCCCCCGGCACCGCACGCATCCCCGCCAGCTCCGCCGGCCCTGCCAACCCCGCCGTCTCCACCGGCCCCGCCGCCCCGACCGGTCCCGCCGCCTCGACCGGCCACGCCGCCCCGGCCGGCGGTGAGGGCCCCGACGTCCACCTGGTCGCGATCGGCTCGCTGCGGCCCGCGGACTCCCCCCGCCTGCGCGGGGAGGACCGCGAGCACGTGTTCCGCCTCGTCGGCGTGGAGACGCCGCTGCCCCCGATCCTGGTGCACCGCCCGACCATGCGGGTCATCGACGGCATGCACCGGCTCCGCGCGGCCATGCTGCGCGGCGACACCCACATCGAGGCCGTGTACTTCGACGGCACCGCCGCCGAGGCGTTCGCCCGCGCGGTGGAGCTGAACATCACGCACGGCCTCCCGCTGACGATCGCCGACCGGCGCGCCGCCGCCGCGCGCATCCTCGCCGCCGAACCGGAGTCGTCGGACCGCGCCGTCGCCGCGCGGACCGGCCTGTCCGCCCGGACGGTCGCGGCCGTGCGGCGTTCGACCGCGCAACTCCCGCACTCGAACGCGCGCGTCGGCGCCG
>NZ_JBFAOF010001114.1:0-2124 GCF_040675125.1 Spirillospora sp. NPDC049652
GGGCGCGGGCGACGCCTGCGCCGCCCCGGCGGTCAGCGTGGCCGTCGCCAGGGACGCCGCGCCGAGCACCGCCGCGGCGGCCGCGGCGGTCGCCCTCGTGCGCCGCGTTCCCTTGAGCCGTGTGCCCGTGAGCCGTCCGGCCGGGAGTCGCATCGGGAACCGCATGGTCACCGTCCTCCGCAGGTCAGGTGGGCCAGCGCCGTGCGGATGCGCGCGTACGCCAGGCCGGGGATGGGGGCCGGGTCGGTGGAGACCGAGGAGCCGACCGCCCAGACGTCGTTCGGGCCGGAGCCGGAGACGGCCCGGTAGTAGTAGCTGATGCCGTTGCTGCCGCCGCCGGGCTGCGCGCCCTGCGGGGTCACCTTCGTCCAGGTGGTGCCGGTGCGGTGCATGACGGTCGAGTCGGAGATCGCCCAGAGGTCGTTCGGGCCGGCCGGGTAGAGGCTGTCCATGTAGCCGCCCTGGACGACGTCGCCCAGGCCGGTGTCCACGGACCACTGCTTGCCGTCCCAGTGCATGACCAGGCCGCGATAGCCGTCCCAGTCGTTCCAGGTGCCGCGCCAGCCGCCGACGTAGACGTCGCCGGGGCCCTTCGCCACGACGGTGCTCGCGACCCCGTCCGGCATTCCGGGCGCGCTGACCGCCGGCAGCTCGACCTCGGTCCACTTGGCGCCGTCGTAGTGCTGGGCGTAGGGCGACGCCGCGCCGCCGTCCGCCGGCCGCTGGAAGCCGACGGCCCAGACGTCGTTCGCGGACGCGGCGCTGACCTGCATCAGCTGGGTGTACCGGCGGGTGGAGCCGGGGTTGGCGACGGCCGTCCACTCGGTGCCGTCCCAGTGCTCGATGAGCACGCCCTCGCCGTTGAGGTCGCCGACGGCCCAGGCGTCGTCGCGCGCGACGGACGCCACGTCGTACAGGCGCACGAGGCCCTTCTCCGGGAACGGTGAGACGGCCGCCGGGACGAGCGTCCACTTGCCGCCGTCCCAGCGGGCCATGGTGAGGCCCGCGACGTCGCCGAAGCCTCCGTCCGGCGACACGATGACCCAGCCGCTGGACGGCGAGTCGTAGGAGCTGCGTCCGCCGGTGAACAGCGGGCGCTTCGGCTGCTGCGGGATCTGCGGGCCGGCGCCGGTGTTCTTCGAGCCGTCCCAGACGGTCTCGGAGACGCCGCCGCCCAGGTCGTTGCTGATGTTCGCCGTGAACCGGACGTCCTTGGCCGAGAACACCCGGACGTCCTGGACCTCGGTGGCGGGGGCCGCCGGCGTCTCCAGCTTCCAGACGGGGGTGCAGGCCGCGTTCGCCGGGAGCGCCGGGCCCGCGGGGAGCACGCCGGTGAGCGCGCCGGTGACCACCGTGCCGAGGCCCAGCATCGCCGCGGCGCGGCGGGCCCGTCCCGGGGTCCGGGGGGCGCGGGAGGCGGGGTGCCGTCGTCCGCGCAGGGGGTACAGGGGGTTTCGCATGGTCGGTCTCCTAGAAGGCGCCGGTGCCGTTGGGGGCGCCCATGCCGCTCGGGCCGTCGTAGTCGACGCCCGCGGTGCAGAGGTAGCCGCCGCCGCAGATGCCGTTGGCGCCCGAGGTGATGTCGAACATGTACTTGGCGTGGGAGTAGGGCCGTTGCGGCGCGGGCGTGGACGACCGGTTTCCGGCGAGGCCGTACACGCCGGCGACGAGCGCGGGCGCGACCGGGCCGCCGGACACGTTCACCCAGCCGCCGCTGCCGGTGTCGAAGGCCGAGACGGGCGTGTAGTCGGACGCGACGGCCGCGACGTCGGCCACCGTGCGGCGGTCGCCGCAGGCGCCCTTGCGCTGCCAGGACGGCCGCTTGGTGTAGAGCGAGCAGCCCGACGTGGTGTTCCGCCACGGCGTCTCGCTCCAGCCGCGCTTGGCCGCCGGGTCCCGGTACAGGTCGGTCCCCGCGACGGCCACGACGGTCGGATACGCGGCGGGCAGCGACTCGTGCCCGCCGCCGTTGAACCCGGACGCCCCGGACCCGGCGACGATCGCGACGCCCGGATGGTCGAAGTGGGACGCGAGCGCCTCCTGCCCCTCGTACTCGCCGAACCAGCCGTCCATCACGACGACCGTCCGGGCGCGGCGGTCGACCAGGCGGTCGCGCAGGGCGCC
>NZ_JBFAOF010001115.1:0-2118 GCF_040675125.1 Spirillospora sp. NPDC049652
GTCGGCATGCCCGACGCCGGCCGCCGCCGCACGCCCGGCCTGCGCCGCGAGGAGGTCGCCGTCCTCGCCGGGGTAGGGGTGTCCTGGTACACCTGGCTCGAACAGGGCCGCGACATCCGCGTCTCCGAGGACGTCCTGGACGCCATCGCGCGGGCGCTGCGCCTGGACGGGGCCGAACGCGAGCACCTCTACCTGCTCGCCGGGCTGAACCCGCCGCGCGCCGAGGCCGCCCCGGCCGTCCCGGTGTCGCCCGAGCTGATCCGCGTGCTGGACGCCTGGTCGCCCCGTCCCGCCTACATCCAGGACCGGCACTGGGGCTTCCAGGCCGTCAACGACGCCGCGCGCGTGGTGTTCGGGTACGGCGAGACCGACCACAACTGCCTGGTCAGCTACTTCACCAACGCCCGCTTCCGGGCGACCAACACCCTCTGGGAGCACAACGCACCGGGCGTGGTCGCGCGGTTCCGCTCCGACATGGCCCGCTACTCCGACGACCCGGAGTTCCCGCGGATCGCCGCCGACCTCGCCGCCGTCTGCCCCGAGTTCGCCGAGCTGTGGGAGCGGCACGACGTGGCCCACGGCGCGGAGGCGACCAAGGCGATCCTGCATCCCGAGGTGGGCGAGCTGGTCTTCGACGCCACGCTGCTGCCGCTGCCGGACCGTCCCGGCCTGAACCTCGTGCTGCACAACCCGCGTCCCGAGACCGGGACGATGGAACGGCTGGAGAAGCTGATGCGCAGCGGCCCGCGCCTGGTGGAGGCCGTCTGACGCGCCGCCGCCGACCGCCTGTGTGCCGCGGTCGGGCCGGCTGAGGGTGGTGGTGCCACACCCAGGATGAGCCGACACTGCCGCCTTCCGCCGCCCGGCGGCAGCCTTACGGGCATGACGAAGCGCTTCACGAACAAGACGGCCCTGATCACCGGCGGCACCAGCGGCATGGGCCTCGCCACCGCCCGGCTGCTGCTGGACGAGGGCGCCCAGGTGGTCATCACCGGCCGCGACGACAAGCGCCTGGACGCCGCCGCCGGGGAACTGGACGCGGGCGACCGCCTGCTGACCGTCCGCGCCGACGTCGCGGACCTCGCCGACCTCGACGCCCTCATGGCGCGGATCCGCGACCGGTTCGGACGGCTCGACGTGCTGTTCGCCAACGCCGGCGTCGGGGAGTTCCAGCGCAGTGCCGAGGTCACCGAGGACGACTTCGACCGGATCGTCGGCGTCAACTTCAAGGGCGTCTACTTCACCGTCCAGAAGGCCGTCCCGCTGATGACCGGCGGGGGAGCGGTCGTGGTCAACGCGTCCTGGACGCAGTACCGGGGGATGGCCGTCGCGTCGGTGTACTCGGCGTCGAAGGCGGCCGCGCTCAACCTCGCCCGAACGCTCTCCAGCGACCTCGCCGACCGGCGCGTCCGCGTCAACTCGGTCAGCCCCGGCTACATCGACACCCCGATGTTCCGCGCCGCCGCCCCGACCGAGCGGGAGGCCGCCGCCTACGCCGGGCAGGTCGTCGCCGGACGGCTCGGCACCTCCGAGGACGTCGCCCGAGCCGTCGCCTTCCTCGCCTCCGACGACGCGTCCTACATCACCGGCCAGGACCTGGTCGTCGACGGCGGCCTCGTCTCCTCCCTCCCCGCCTGAACCCCCTCCTGCCCGAAGCCAGCGGAACACCGAAAGGACCCTGTGCCATGAAGGCCGTCACCATTCCCGAGTTCGGCGACGCCGACGTCCTGCGCCTCGATGACGTCGCCGTGCCCGAGCCCGGCCCCGGCCAGGTGTCGATCGACGTCGACTACGCCGGAGCCAACTTCGCCGAGATCCTGTACCGACGCGGCATCGCGGACGTGCCGCTGCCGTTCGTCCCCGGCATCGAGGTGTCCGGACGGATCCGCGCGCTCGGCGCGGGGGTCGAGGGGCTGCGCGTCGGCGAGCCCGTCGCCGCGCTGACGATCGTGGACAGCGGCGGCTACGCCGAGGTCGCCGTCACCTCCGCCGACCTGGTCGCGCCGTCAGGCGACCTGGACCCGGCCGTCGCGGCGGGCGTGCCGTCCAACAGCACCACCGCCTACCTCGTCCTGGACCGGCTGGCGCGGCTCGCGCCCGGCGAGCGGGTGCTCGTCC
>NZ_JBFAOF010001116.1:0-2117 GCF_040675125.1 Spirillospora sp. NPDC049652
GCCTCCGCGGCGGCCCGGGACCAGTGCTCGACGCCCATCAGCCCGGCGATCCCGATCGCGTGCCGGTAGTGCCCGGCGGCCTCGTCCGGACGGCCGAGGAACGCCGCGAGATCGCCGAGGGTGTGGGCGATGGGCCCGATCGTGGCGACCGCGCTCGCGCCCCCGGCGATGTGGTCGGCGAACGGGAGCAGGGCGGCCAGGCAGTCCCGGGCGAGGTCGCGGTCCCCGAGCACGATCGCGCGGCGGGCCCGCAGGGCCAGGGCGAGTTCGTAGAAGTAGTCCGGACGGACCGGGCCCGCGTCCTCCACGACCTGCCGCGCCTCGTCCGTGCGCCCGGCGGCGGCCAGGGCGAGCGCGAGGAGGTCGGCGGTCGCGGTGATGTGCGGCCACTGCCCGGCCATCCACGCCGCGGGCTCGACCATGTCCGCGACGCGCCCGCGCACGAGCCGGACGCAGAAGATGCCGAAGAACGTCACCCCCTGCTCGCTGGCCCAGATCCCCGACCGGGACATGTCGTCGCCGACCTCCCGGTAGGCGCGTTCGGCCTCGTCGAACTCGGCCGAGAAGGCGTGGCTGAGGGCCCGGTGCCACTCGCTGATGCGGCGCAGCAGGGGCAGCCCGTACTGCTCGGCGAGGCGCTGCCCCTCGGCGCGGTGGCGGGCCGCCTCGTCCGTGCGCAGCCAGGACATGGACACCTGCTGGAGCTGCAGGTGGGCGAGGACCTGGTAGGCGGCGAGCTCGTGCTCGGTCGCGAGCTCCAGCAGCTCCGTCGCGAGCGCGAACCGCAGCTCGCGGTCGGCGGCACCGCGGTAGGCGTTGATGTAGCGGCCGTTCAGCGCGGCGGCGAGGGTCTCCGGACGGCCGACGCGGCGCGCGAGTTCCAGCGCCTCCTCGGCCCGCCGCGGACCCTCGTCCCCCGGCTCGCCCTCCTGTTCGAGCGCGATCGTCGTCAGCAGCCGGGCGCGCAGCTCGTCCGCGCCGTCCGGCAGCCCGGCCAGGGCCTCGTGCGCGGCGGCCAGCAGCTCGGTGTCGAGACGGCCGTACTCGCGGGCCGTCCACAGGGTGGGGACGTCGAACGCGACGATCGTGCGGGTCAGCAGCTCGACGTCGCCCAGCGCCCGCGCCTCGGCGACGCAGCGGGCGCGCCGGGCCCGGGACGGCACGACGGCTCCGGCCAGCGCGGACGCCCGGATCGCCCGGATCTCCAGCTCCAGCCGCTCCCGGACCCGGCCGGACCCCAGGGCGGACGCGGCGCGGTCCCAGAGCTCGGCGGCCGAGGCGTAGGCGAACCGGGCCTCCGCGGCGGCCGCGGCGAGCGTCGCGTACCGGACGGCCCGCTCCGGCTCGGTGCCCGCCTCCAGGTAGTGGTGCGCGATCGCGCCGACCTCGCCGGGCGCGTGCCGTTCCAGTGCGGCGGCGGTCCGGGCGTGCAGCCGGGTGCGGCGGGTCGCCGACAGCCCGACCGCCAGCGTGTCGCGGACCAGGGCGTGCGCGAACCGCATCCGGCCGGGCGCGGGCTCGGTGACCAGCCCGGCGGCGAGGCCCGCCTCGACCGCGTCGAGCACGGCGTCCTCGTCCCCGCCGGACAGCTCGGCCAGCACCCGCACGTCGCTCTCCGGACCGGCCACGGCCGCGTGCCGCAGGACGGCCAGCGCGGACTCCGGCAGCCGGGCGAAGCGGCGGCGCAGCACGTCCCCGACCCCGGCGGGCACCTCGCGGGCCGCGGCGTCCGGGCCCTCGGCGTCCAGCAGCCGCGCGGTCTCGCGGGCGAAGAACGGGTTCCCGCCGGTCCGCTCGGTGATCGCGGCCAGCTCGTCCGGCCCGACCTCGGCCGCGCAGGACGCCCGGACCAGCGCGGCGACCTCGGCCCCGGCCAGCCCGGCGAGGTCGATCCGGACCGGTTCGTGCCGGGCCAGCCGGGCGAACGCGCCCGCCATGCCGTCCGCCTCGGCGGGCCGGAACGTGCCGACGACCAGCACCGGCAGCTCGGCCAGCCGCTCGGGCAGCCGGGACAGCAGGACGAGCGTCTCCTCGTCGGCCCAGTGCAGGTCGTCCAGGACGAGCAGCAGCGGCGCGGCGGCGGCGAGGCCCGCCAGGTAGTCGCCGACCGCCAGGCG
>NZ_JBFAOF010001117.1:0-2107 GCF_040675125.1 Spirillospora sp. NPDC049652
ATCCCGCTTCCGCCGGGCGGACGCCACGCCAGGCGCGCGGGGACGCGCCGCAGACAGACAGAACGACCATGACGACATCGCCGCCCCGAGCGGCGGCCAGGACCGAAGGACTATGACCAAGACATCGACCACCGCTCCGTCCGTCTCGCGGCTGACGGCGCTCTGGACCCTCATCGGGCTCATCCTCCTGACCGTGAACCTGCGTGCCGCGATCACCGGCGTCGCGCCCGTGCTCAGCGACCTGCAGAAGTCGCTGGGACTGAGCGGCGTCGAGGTCAGCGTCCTGACCACGCTGCCCGTCCTGTGCCTCGGCGTGTTCGCGTCCGTCGCGCCGGTGGTGGCGCGGCGCGTCGGGGCCGAGGCCGCGATCACGGTGGCGCTCGCACTGATCACGAGCGGGATCGTGCTGCGGGTCGTCCCGTCGCAGATCGCGCTGTTCGGGGGCACGGTGCTCGCGGGGGCGGGCATCGCGATGGGCAACGTGCTGATGCCCGCGGTGATCAAGAGCGCGTTCCCGAGCCGGGTGGGGTCGCTGACCGGCCTCATGATGATGCTGATGGCGGGCAGCGGCGCGATCGCCGCCGGCCTGGCCGTCCCGCTCGACGGCGTGGGCGGATGGCGGCTGGCGCTCGCCGTGTGGGCCGTCCCGTCCCTGGTCGCCGTTCTGGCGTGGGGACCGCTGGCGCTCCGCACGCGCCGTGCCCGACACGCTGCGACCGAGATGCCCGCCGCCGGACGGCTCGCTGGTCACGAAGGCGATGCGGCCGGACGTTCCAACGCGGACGCGCGCGTTGCCGAGGTTGAGGACGGGCCCGCCGGTCTGCGTCCTGCTGCCCGCGAGTCGGCTGACGTCTGCGTTGCCGGGGTCGGAAAGCCCGCTGGGGAGAGCGACGCGGAGGGCTCGCTGCTGCGGTCGCCGCTCGCGTGGTCGGTCGCGGGGTTCATGGGGCTGGCTTCGCTGATGTTCTACGTCCTGATGTCGTGGCTGCCGCAGATCATGCGGGACCACGGGTTCGCCGCGGGTGAGGCCGGTGCGATGGTCTCGGTGATGATGCTGATCGGCATCCCGCTGGGGTTCGCGACGCCGGTCGCCGCCGCGCGGATGCGCCGCCAGGGCGCGCTCGTGGTCGCGGTCGCCGCGACCATGGTGCTGGGCATCGGAGGCCTGCTCGTCGCGCCGTCCGCCGGATGGCTGTGGGTGGTCTTCCTCGGCCTCGGCACGGGCAGCGCCTTCCCGCTGGCGTTCACCCTGCTCAACCTGCGTGCTCCGAGCCCGATGATCGCCGCCCGGCTCTCGGGCATGGCCCAGACCGCCGGCTACCTCCTCGCGGGCGTGGGACCGCTGGCGGTCGGCCTGCTGCACGACCTGACCGGCGGCTGGACGGTCTCGGTGGGACTGCTGTTCGTCCTGATCGTCCCGGAGGTGATCCTCGGCCTGGTGGCCTCTCGGCCCGGCTTCGTCCGTCCGAGCACGAGCACGGCCGAGTCGGAGCTGGAGTATCTGATCGAGTCGGAGGTCCCGCTTCCCGTCCGCGAACCGGCCCGAAGCCGCTGATCCGGATGTAACGGGGCACGTCGGCACGCTCGACCAACCAACTGCCCCACCCTGTGAGATACAGCCCAGCGCGTCCCCTGCGATGACCCCGCAGGGGACGCGCTGCCAATCTCCAACCCAAATGTCGCCCGCTGACCGCTCACCTGCCCAACGCTGAGGATGCTCAGCGCTGGTATGCGGAAGGGACAAATCCGCGCGGGCCTGCCGAGGACGGACTTTCGAAGGCCGGGTGAGGCGGTGAGACGCGCGCCGCGACCGCTGAGCCAGCGCAGGTATGCATGGGACTCCCGGGGGGCTCGCCGTGGATGGGCTGACGAGGGCCGGGTGGAGTGGCAAGGACGATGCGCGCCGCGACCGCCGACCCAGCGCGGAGGCGGTCTAACCCCGCTCTGCAAATCTGCGGGCGTCCAACACGCACCGGACGGGGCCGCCGGGGCCGGCGCTGTGTCCGGCTTCCTCCGCCCCCATCGGCTAGAGCCGGTCTCGAAGCGACCTCAGCCACGCGCGCGAACGCGTTACCTGCACGGTGGAGCGAAGCCGAAGGCGAGCGCA
>NZ_JBFAOF010001118.1:0-2106 GCF_040675125.1 Spirillospora sp. NPDC049652
CGCGGCGTGCAGCGCGGCGAGCATCTGGCGGCCGATGTCGGCGGCCCGCTTGGGCGGGAGGGCGCCCTCCTGCTTGATCACCTGGTCCAGGGAGCGCGCGTGGATGAGCTCCATGACGATCCAGGGCCGGCCGTCCTCCTCCACGACGTCGTAGACGGTGACGACGCCGGGGTGGCCGAGCCGGGCGGCGGTGCGGGCCTCCCGGAACGTCCGCTTGTACTGGACGGTGCGCTCCTCGTCGGTCAGGCCGTGCGGGAGGATGACCTCCTTGACCGCGACGTCCCGGCCGAGCACCTCGTCATGGGCCTGCCAGACCGTTCCCATGCCACCACGACCGACCTGGGTCACCAGGCGGTAGCGATGGGCGAGCAACCGCTCCCCGGTGGTCTCCTGTGGCATATCCGCGACCATATCGACTTTTGATGACAATCTTGGACCCGGCCCGCGAACGAACCTTCTCACCGACGGGTCATACCCCTCGGGAGCGCGACGATCCGCCCCTGCCCGCGGACGCGCCGTGCGTCACCCTATCCAGTAGACATATCGGTCAGACCGGACGGGATGGTGACTATCGTCGGCGGTGGGCGTGAGCAGGGCGTCACCCGGTACAAATATCCCAAGATTCGACAGTCCTGACGGGAGAACCATGGCGGCAACAGGCGAAACGGGGAGCCTGCGCACCGGTTGGCGAAGACTCATGGAGGCGGCGCCCACCGTCTTCTTCTGGTACACCCGGCTCTCCGGGATCGTGTCCATCCTCTCCTGGCTGTCCTCGGACCTCATCGTCCGACTCGCCGACATCTGGGCTTTGCGGTGGCTGTACTACCTGGCGGTCTTCCCCAGCATCCCGTGGGGACTGCTGTTCATCCTGCTGTCCATGGGCATCCGGCGGCGCAAGAAGGCGGCCTGGCGCCTGCTGGTGCTGCTGTTCGGGCTGTACACCGCGTTCTCGGTCGCGTTCCTGCTGCACACGCTGCTGGACCCGAACCAGCCGACGGCCCTCGGGGAGGTCGTCACCACCGGCGCGTACGGGCTGGTCCTGACCATGGCGCTCGCGTCCCGCAACCAGTTCACCTCGCTGCCGGACCGCGCCAACCGGCGGCTCGCGGCGGTGGTCTTCTCCGTCCTGCTGGTGCTGAGCGGCGGCATCGGGACGTTCCTGGTCACCGTCACCGACAAGGACCCCTCGGGCGGCTTCTGGGCCCACCCCTGGTACGTGGCGCTGCAGACCGTCCTCGGCGCCGGGATCACCGGCGAGCCGATCGGCGTCCGGGTGCCCGGCTGGGTGGACGTGATCATCGGCGTGCTCGGCACCGGGCTGCTGATCGTCACCATGTGGGCGCTGTTCCGGCCCGGCCGCCGGGACGCGGTGCTGAGCCCCGGGGAGGAGCTCGCCGCGCGCGGCCTGCTCGCCGAGTACGGCGACCAGGACTCGCTCGGCTACTTCGCGCTGCGCCGCGACAAGGACTTCATCGCCGCGCCGAACGGCCGGGCCGGGATCGCTTACCGGGTCGAGGGCTCGGTCTCGCTGGCCAGCGGCGACCCGCTCGGCGACCCCGAGTCGTGGGACCAGGCGATCGAGGCGTGGCTGAACGAGTGCCGCACGCACTCCTGGATCCCGGGGGCGGTCAGCGTCGGGGAGCGCGCCGCCCACATCTACGCCCGGCACGGCTTCGACGCGCTCGAACTCGGCGACGAGGCGATCCTGGACCTCGCCGACTTCAACCTGGACGGCCGGGAGATGCGGCAGGTCCGGCAGGCGGTGCACCGGGTGGAACGTGCCGGGTACACCGTGCGCATCCGGCGCCACTCGCAGATCCCGGACTGGGAGATGGCCAAGCTGATCCGCAGCGCGGACGCCTGGCGCGGCGAGGCCACGGAGCGCGGGTTCTCGATGGCGCTCGGCCGGCTCGGCGACCCCACCGACGGGCGCTGCGTCATGGTCGAGGCGTTCGACTCCAAGGGCGAGCTGCGCGGGCTGCTGTCGTTCGTCCCGTGGGGGCGGACCGGGCTCTCGCTCGACCTCATGCGCCGCGACCGGGCCGCCGAGAACGGCCTGAACGAGTACATGGTCGCCAAGCTGGCCGAGCGCGCAGGGCGGGGGAG
>NZ_JBFAOF010001119.1:0-2100 GCF_040675125.1 Spirillospora sp. NPDC049652
CGGACGGGTGCGGGCCCGGGGCGGCGGACGAGCTGGACACGCGGGCGCTGCGGCGGATGTTCGGCGCGTTCGCGACCGGCGTCACCGTCCTGACCTGCGGCGGGCCCAAGCCGCACGGGATGACCGCGAACGCGTTCAGCTCGGTGTCGCTCGACCCGCCGCTCGTCATGGCGTGCGTGGACCGCGCCGCCGTGATGCACGGGTCGCTGCTCGACACCGACTACTTCGGCGTCTCGGTGCTCGCCGCCGACCAGGAGGCGGTGGCGCGGCACTTCGCCGACCGCCTCCGCCCGCTCGGCCCGGCCCAGTTCGACCCGGTCGACTGGGCCCCCGGCGAGCGCACCGGCGTGCCGCTCATCGAGGGCGCGCTCGCGGCGTTCGAGTGCCGCAGGTGGCGCGGGTACGACGGCGGCGACCACACCATCTTCGTCGGCCGGCTGCTGGCGGCGAGCCGCCGCGACCCCGACCCGGCCGTCCCGCGCGACGCCCTGGTGTTCCACGACGGCCGGTTCCGCGAGCTGCGCCCCGAGCCGACGCAGGTGCCGCTGTGACCGCCCGCAGGTGGGGAGCGCCGGTCGCCGCGCCGGTGACGCGGCCGCCGGACGGGTCCGGGCGGGTGCCGCCCGGCCCGCCCCGGCGGGCGATGCCGGGGGTGCTCGCCCGGCTCGTCCGGGACCGGCTCGCGCTGATGACCGCCGCGGTGGCCGAGTACGGCGACGCGGTGCGCGTCGCCGCCGGCCCCCGCACGATGTACATCTTCAACCACCCCGACCACGCCAAGCACGTCCTCGCCGACAACGCCGCCAACTACCACAAGGGCCTCGGCCTCCAGCAGGCCCGCCGCGCCCTCGGGGACGGGCTGCTGACCAGCGAGGGCGAGCTGTGGCGCAAGCAGCGCCGGACGATCCAGCCCGCGTTCCAGAGCGCCCGGATCGCCGCGCAGGCCGGGGCCGTCGCCGAGGAGGCCGAGGCCCTCGTGGCGCGGCTGCGGGCGCGCCGCGGCGGCGGCCCGGTGGACGTCACGGGCGAGCTGACCGGGCTCACCCTCGGCGTCCTCGGCCGCACCCTGCTGGACACCGACCTCGGCGCGCACGCGTCGGTCGGGCACGCCTTCGAGGCCGTCCAGGACCAGGCGATGTTCGAGATGGTCTCGCTGAGCTCGGTCCCCACCTGGGTGCCGCTGCCGAAGCAGCTGCGGTTCCGGCGGGCCCGCGACGAGCTGGGCCGGGTCGTGGACGCCCTGGTCGCCGGGCGCGGGGACGGCTGGTCGGCGGAGGCCGACGACGTGCTGTCCCGGCTGGTGGCGTCCACCCGGGCCGAGCCCGACCCGGCGGTCGGCGCGCGGCGGCTGCACGACGAGCTGGTCACGCTGCTGCTCGCCGGGCACGAGACCACGGCGAGCACGCTCGGCTGGTCGCTGCACCTGGTGGACCGGCATCCGGGGGTGGCGCGGCGGCTGCGCGAGGAGGCGCGGGAGGTGCTGGGCGACCGGCCGCCCGTCCACGACGACCTGCGGCGGCTGACGTACACGGCCATGGTCGTCCAGGAGGCGATGCGGCTGTACCCGCCGGTGTGGATCCTCACCCGGCAGGCGCTGCGGGACGACGAGGTCGGCGGCTACCACGTGCCGGCGGGCTCGGACGTCCTGGTCAGCCCTTACACGCTGCACCGCCACCGCGACTACTGGGACGAGCCGGACCGGTTCGACCCGGAGCGGTTCGACCCGGCGCGTCCCAACGACCGGCCCCGGTACGCCTACATCCCGTTCGGGGCGGGCCCGCGGTTCTGCGTCGGCAACAACCTGGGGATGATGGAGGCCGTCTTCGTCCTCGCCCTGATCTCCCGCGACCTGCGGCTCCGCGCCGTCCCGGGACGTCCGGTGGTGCCGGAGCCGATGCTGTCGCTGCGCGTCCGCGGCGGGCTGCGCATGACCGTCCACGACGCCTGACCCCTCTCTCCTCGTTTCTCTCGCCCCCCCACGAAGAGGGGCCGGGCCCGGGGGGGGGGGGGGGGCGCGTCGTGGGGGGGCGGGGGGGCAGGCGCCCCGGGGGTGCACCCGGTCCCTGGCCGGGTGGGGGAGGGTGATGGGAAGAGCACACG
>NZ_JBFAOF010001120.1:0-2098 GCF_040675125.1 Spirillospora sp. NPDC049652
GCCTCCTGGACGGCCGGGTTGTCGTAGTTGAGGTCCGGCTGGTGGGAGAAGAACCGGTGCCAGAAGTACTGCCCGCGCACCCGGTCGTTGAACGCCATGACCCGGGGACGCAGCCGCGCGGCCAGCGGCGCGATCTCGCCGACGTCCGGGAAGGTGAAGGTGACCACGGTCGCGCCGGACGCGGTGAACGCGGCGAGCATCGCGTCCAGGTCGGCGGCGACGGCGTCCGCGTCGCAGCCCGGCCGGATGAGGTCGTTCATCCCGGCCATGACGGTGACCAGGTCCGGTTTCAGGGCGAGCGCCGCCTCGGTCTGACCGGCGCGGATCGCGGCCGCCAGGTGCCCCCGGACGGCCAGGTTCGCGTACCGGAAGTCCGGCTCGGCGGCGGCCAGCGTCTCGGCGAGCCGGTCGGCCCAGCCCCGGTAGCCGGACACCTCGTCGCCGTCCATCAGTCCCTCGGTCTGGCTGTCGCCGACCGCGACGTACCGCAGGTAGGGCATGGTCCTCACTCCACTCGCGCGCGGCGGGCCTCCAGGACGGCGAGCGCGCGCCCGCCCCACCGCAGGTTCTCCCGTTCGAACTCCAGGCCGCGCATGAGCGTCAGGTAGGGGCCGACGCGCTCGGCCTCGGCGAGGTGCTCCTGCTCGGTGCGCCCGGCGAGCAGCCGCGCGCGCAGCCGCTCGAACCGCGCGATCTTCGCCTCGGCCCAGGCCATCCGCTCGCGGACGGCCTCGATCACGGCCTCGGCGTCGCCGCCGTCCACCGCCTGCACCTTGACCATCAGCTCGTCCCGGATCGCGCCCGGCCGCGGCGGCGCGGACGTGAACTCGCGCAGCGCGCGGCGGCCGGCGGCGGTGAGCGAGAACAGCCGCTTGTTGGGCCGCCGCTCCTGCTCGACGACCCGCGCCTCGATCAGCCCCTCGCCGGACATCCGCTCCAGCTCCCGGTAGAGCTGCTGCGGGGTCGCCATCCAGAAGTTGGCGACGCCGGCGTCGAAGTTCTTGGCCAGGTCGTACCCGGACGCCTCGCCGTCCAGGAGGGCGGCCAGCACCGCGTTGCGCAACGACATGAGGCCATCATAGTGATTATTCAATTTGTTGACTAGTGAGGTGCAACCGGCGCGGCGGTCGGCGGTCAGCGGGCCGGGAAGGTCCAGAGCTTGGTGACGCCGCTCGCGCCGCCGCTGGCGAAGGACTGGCCGTCCGGCGCGAAGGTCACGCACTCGACCCGCTTCGGATCGCCGTGCACGGCGGCGACCTGCCGCGCCGTCCCGACGTGCCAGAGGCGGACCGTCCCGTCCTCGGCGCCGCTCGCGAGGACCTGGCCGTCCGGGCTGAACGCGACCGCGGTGACCTGCCCGGTGTGCCCCTCCAGCTTCCGCCCCGAGGAGTCGTCCGGCGGGCCGAGCGAGATCGAGGAGCCGGAGCCGGTCGCGACCGCCATCGTCGAGCCGTCCGGGCTGACCGCCGCGACCGTCGTCCCGATCTCGGCCGCCAGGCTCGGGACGCCCCGGGTGGCTCCGCCGACCGGCCTGTCCGCGACCCTGGTGCGCGTGACCTTGCCCTGCTCCACGCGCAGGACGTCCCGTCCGTCCTGGCTGAACAGCAGGCGGGGGCCGCTGCCGCCGGCGCTGCTGGCGGGGGCGGACTTGACGACGCGTTTCGCGGCGACGTCCCACACCTGGAGCGCGCCGTCGTCGCCGGTGTGGGCGAGCAGCCGTCCGTCCGGGCTGAGGGCGGCGGCGCGAGGACGGGTACCGGCGGGGAGACTGCCGATGACCTTGCCGGTCAGCGCGTCCCGGACCATGAACGAGCCGTTCCGCGTGGCGCCCGCCGCGATCCGCCCGTCCGCGCTGAGCGCCTGCGGCCGCGTCCAGTCGTCGGAGTGGAGGGCGGCGGAGGTGCTCTTGCCGGTCGCGAGGTCCCAGTGCGCGAACTGGTCGAACGCTATCCCGGTGAGCCGCGCGCCGTCCGCGCTGAAGGCGAGCTGGAGCATGTCGATGGCCGCGCTGGGCAGCGTGGTCGGGACGGGGACCCCGATCGGCGTCGCCGGGCCGCCGCCCGCCGCCCCGCTCTCCGGCCACAGCAGCACGGCGGCC
>NZ_JBFAOF010001121.1:0-2096 GCF_040675125.1 Spirillospora sp. NPDC049652
GCCGTGCTCGGCGTGTTCACCGCCGCGTCCGTGGTCGAGGTCGCGCTGATCACCGTGCAGAAGTGGCGCGGCGTCCCGTCCCACCTGAACATGGAGGGCAACGCGAACACCGTCATCTCGCGCGCCCTCGCCGGGGGCGGCGGCGTCATCGTCGCCACGGTAGCCCTGCTCACCGTCGCGGCGTTCCGCACCCCGGTCACCACCCGTCCGGACGCGGGGGCCCGCGAGCCGGCCGGGACGCCGAGCATGCGGCTGGCGCTGCGGGTCGGGTTCGGGGCGCTGCTGCTGTCGATGCTGTCCGGGGCGGCGATGATCGCGCGCGGCGTCGTGCTCGTCCAGCAGGGCCACCAGCAGGACGCCTACCACGTGATCGGCGCGTTGAAGCCCGCGCACGCCGTGCTCATGCACGCGGTGCTGGTCCTGCCCGCGCTCGCCTGGCTGCTGAGCCTGACCGCGCGGCCCGAGGCCAGCCGCACGCGCGTCATCGCGGGCGTCGCGCTCGCCTACGGAGTCGCCGCCGCCGTCGTCACGGCGGTCTCGCTGATCGACTTCCTGCCCTAGCGGTTCGCGGCACCGGCGGTTTCGTGGCCTGGCGGTCCGGCGGCCTACCGCCCGTGGCGGACGGCCGAGCCCGCCTTCCAGCGGGACCACGGCAGTTGCCAGTAGCCGTAGCCGTTCGTCCAGGCCAGGGGACGGTTCGTCCCGGTGACGATCACGACGTCGCCGCGCTGCGAGCGGGCGTAGAACCAGCGCGCGAACGCGGGGGAGGCGTTGACGCAGCCGTGGCTGACGTTCGCCCTGCCCTGCGAGGCGACCGACCAGGGCGCGGAGTGGACGTACTCGCCGGTGGCCGAGATCTGCACCGCGTACCGCACCTTGAGCTTGTAGTAGCGCGGGTCCCTCGGGTCGGTGACGCCCATCCACGCGGACGTCATGACGACCGGATCGCTCTTGCGCATCACCAGGTGGACGCCGTTGGTGGTGGTGTAGGCGGGCTTGCCGCCGCGTCCGGCGCTGATCGGCGCGGTCCGGACGACGCGGCCGTCCTCGCGCACCTTCATCCGGTGCGTGCGGGTGTTGACGACGCTGATCCGGGCCCGTCCCACGTGGAAGCCGCGGGTCACGTTCTTCGCGCCGGACAGTCCCGCGACGTCGTGCAGGTCCTCCAGCCGCGCGTCGAGGAGGACCCGTTCACCGGCCGGCCAGTAGTGCCGCGGCCGGTACACCGCCTGCCGGGACGACGGCCAGAACCAGCCGCCCGGCACGGGCCGCGACATCCGCACCCGCAGCACGCGCTCGACCTTCGCCCGGGACGGCACCGGACGGGTGAACGTCACGATGACCGGCATGCCGACCCCGACGACCTCGCCCTCGCGCGGCACCACGTCCGCGATGCCGAACGTCCGGACGCGCATCGCCTTCAGCTCGGGCCGGGACTGCGCCGACGAGGGGGACGCGGAGGTGGGGAGGGCGGCCGGGGCGGCGAGCGTGTCGGTGCGGTCGGTCCCGCCGCCGGGACCGCCGCCGAGCGCCGCGCCCGCCGCACCGCCGCACGCGCCGAGCGACAGCGCGGGAGCGGTCAGCGCGGCGGCCGTCCGCCACCGGCAGGTCCGGGCGGGGAGGAGCGTGGCGCGGCGCGGCATGTTCACCTCAGGACAGGTAGGGGACACTCGGTGATCGGACGCTCACCGGAAGCGACGACTCTCGGCAAAATAGACGGTGAGCGGAATCGGTGCGTCCCGACGTGCCAGAGCGCATGTCTCGATTGGATGACGGCTCGGGCGCGAGGCCGGGATGACGCTCGGGCGCGGGGCCGTACGCCGGATCGGGGGCCGGGCCGCGAACGCCGGTCCGCAGCGGCGCCCGACCGGACCTCCGGGCCGCGAGTCGTGGCACGTGAGGGCCTCTGCCCCCGGGCGGAGTCCGGAGGGTCGCTTTGGTAGATTCCGCCGGGGGAGGTCGCCATGGGGACGCGGGGCGAGCTGCGCATCTATCTCGGCGCCGCGCCCGGGGTCGGGAAGACCTACGCGATGCTCGGCGAGGCCCGGCGCCGTGTCGAGCGCGGCGCCGACGTGGTCGTCGGCCTGGTGGAGACG
>NZ_JBFAOF010001122.1:0-2095 GCF_040675125.1 Spirillospora sp. NPDC049652
GCACCTCCAGGTAGTCGTTGGAGCCGTCCGGGGCGGCCAGCAGCGGCGGCAGGTGCCCGGCGGACGCGACCTCCAGCCTGCCGGTGGTCGCGTCGTACACGGCGTACACGCAGGTGGCGAAGTGCGGCTCCTGCTCGCCGAGCTCGATCATCAGCTCGTGCATGACGTGCAGCGCGTCGGCGGGCGGCAGCTCCAGGTTGGCGAGCGTGTGCAGCGCGGTGCGCAGCCGGCCCATGGTCACCGCGGCGCGCACGCCGTGCCCGGCGACGTCCCCGACGATGAGGGCGACGCGGGCGCCGGGCAGCGCGATCGACTCGTACCAGTCGCCGCCGACCTCGACGAGCTTGCTGCCGGGCAGGTACCGGTGCCGGACCTCGACGGTCGCGGGCGCCGACAGCCGGTTCGGCAGCAGGCTGCGCTGCAGCGCCAGGGCGGTCGCGCGCTCGCGGCTGAACAGCCGGGCGTTGTCGATGACGATCGCGGCGCGCGCGGCGAACTCCATGCCGATCTCGACGTCGTAGGCGTCGAACCGGCGGTGCCCGCTGACGCGGGTGCAGGCGATGAAGCCGAGCAGGGTGTCCCGGGCGATCATCGGCAGCAGCACCATCGAGACCTCCGACAGCAGCCGCCCGACCGGGTTGCGCCGCCACTTCTCGGCGATCTCCCCGGCGGCGTTGGTGGCCACGTGCGGCAGGTGGACGGGCCGGGCGGTGTCGAGCACCTCGCGGTAGGGCGTGCCCTCGGGGAACACCAGCACCTCGCCGACCGGGAACGTGGCGGTCCAGGCGGGGTCGTCGTGCTCGGAGCTGACCGCGATCCGGCGCATCACCGCCGAGCCGCTCTCCTCGTGCACCTCGTCCGCCGCGACCAGGCTCTCCAGGATCAGCACCGACGAGACGTTGCAGTAGTGCGGGACGACGACCTCGACGATGCCGCGCGCGGTCTGGTCGAGGTCGAGGGACGCCCCGAAGCGGGTCAGGGCGTCGTCCATCAGCGCGCGGCGCATGAGGGCCGGGTCCTGGAAGCGCTCGCTGGGCGGCAGCGCGACCCGCACGTACAGCAGGCCGGCGGTGCCGTCGCCGACCATGGGCTGCGCGGTGACGACCGCGTCGACGCCGCGGCCGTCGGCGTGCCGCGCGGTGAGCACGGCGGTGCGCTCCTGCCCGGCGGCGGCCGCCTCCAGCAGGTTCTCCAGTTCCGCCTTCGCGTCGTCGGCGACCAGGTCGGTCGCCGGACGGCCGATCACCCCGGCCGGGTCGTGGCCGAGGACGAGAAGGCAGTTGGGCCCGCACTGGACGATCGCGCGGTCGGCGTCGAAGCCGAGCACGAGTGTGCGGGACGGGGAATCGCCGACGGGCGCATCGCCCCGTGGCGCCATGACGGATCTCACCTGACGCTCCAGTCAGCCGGTCCTGCATCCACTCCCCCAGCCCAGTATGGAGCATGCTCGGGGCCGTTGGGGAGAAGATCACGACGTGCGGGCCGATTCCGGCACGGGAAAACCGGCTTCCCGGTCATTCCGTCGAGATTCCCCGGAGGATGGTGTCCACCAGCTGCTCCGCGAACCCGTCCGGCAAGGGCTCCGGAGGTTTGTGGTAGGCGAACGCGCCGACGAGCATCGCCACCGCGACGTCCAGGTCGAGGTCGCGGCGGACCTCGCCGCGCTCGACGCCGCGCCGCAGCACGTCGCGGTAGACCGCGCGGCGCGGCCGCAGCACGTCCGCCTGGTAGCGCTCGTACAGCTCGGGGTACTTCTCCGCGCCGCCGACCACGTTCCAGAAGCAGCGGGACGCCTTGAACCCCCGCTCGACCGACATGTGCCGGGCGAGGGTCAGCAGGTCGTCGCGGGCGCCGGTGCCGGGCAGCTCGGGCAGCGGGCCCTTGAGCGCGCCCAGGGCGCCGACGATCAGCGCCTCCTTGTTGGGCCAGCGCCGGTAGATGGTCGTCTTGGCGACGCCCGCGCGGGCGGCCACGGCCTCCATCGACACCCCGTCCACGCCGGACTCCTCGGCCAGCAGGTCGACGGTCGCGTCGAGGATCGCCTTCTCGGCGCGCTCGCTGCGGGGCCGCCCGGGGCGCGCGGCGCCCGGGCGGC
>NZ_JBFAOF010001123.1:0-2095 GCF_040675125.1 Spirillospora sp. NPDC049652
GCCCGCGCCGCAGCCGCTCGGCGACCGGCTCGCCGAGCGGCACCGGATCTTCCGCGGGCTCGCCGAGGTGTTCGCCGCGCTCGGCCCGACCGTCCTGGTCGTCGAGGACGCGCACTGGGCGGACGAGCAGACCCTGGAGTTCCTCGACTACCTGCTCGCGGGCCCGCCGTCCGCGCTGTCGGTCGTGGTCACCTACCGCGGCGAGGACGCGGGCCCGGACCTGCGGCTGGTCACGGCCCGCCCGGCCGCCGAGGTGACCCGCGAGCGGATCGAGCTGGCGCCGCTGGACGTCGCGCGCACCCGCGAGCTCGCGCAGGCCATCCTCGACGCCGACCGCATCACCGACGAGCTCGCCGCCTACCTGTGCGAGCGCGGGTCGGGCGTGCCGCTGGCCGTCCAGGAACTGCTCGCGCTGCTGCGCCAGCGCGGCACGCTCGCGTGGCGGCACGGGCGCTGGGCCCGCAGGACCGTCGCCGAGCTGGACGTCCCGGTGCGGGTGCGCGACTCGGTGCTCGAACGCGTCGCGCGGCTGTCGGACGGGGCCCGCGCGGTCGCCGAGGCCGCGGCCGTCCTGATGACGGCCGTCCCGCAGTCGGTGCTGCTCGCCGTCGCGCGCGGCGGGACCCCCGACGGGCTGGACGAGGCGGTCGAGTCCGGCCTGCTCGGCGAGCGCGGCGGCGGGTTCGTGTTCCGGCACGTGCTGGCCGCGCAGGCGGTGTACGAGGAGATCCCCGCCGCGCGCCGCCGCGACCTGCACGGACGCGCCGCCGACGGGGTCCGGCACCTGGACCGGGTGCCGCTCGGGGTGCTGGCGCACCACCTGCGCGAGGCCGGCCGGGTGGCCGAGTGGGTGGAGGTCGCCGTCCGCGCCGCCGAGCAGGCCCGGGAGCTGCGCGACGACGCCGAGGCGTTCCGGCTGCTGGAGGGCGTGCTGCGGGACGCCGACCTGGAGCCGGTCCGGCGGGCGGAGCTGACCGTCCTGCTGGGGAAGGCGGCGTTCGACTCGCTGCACGTCCCGGACCTGCGCGCGGTGTTCACCCGCGCCCTGGACGCGGACCTGCCGCCCAGGCTGCGCGCCGAGCTGCGGTTCCGGTTCGGCCTGCACCTGGACTCGGTCGGCCTCGACCCCGAGGAGAAGTGGGTGAGCGTCCGGGAGTCGGTGGACGACCTGGACCAGCGCTCGGGCCTGGCCGCCTGGGGGATGCTCGCGCTCGGCATGCCCACCGAGCCGACCGGCCTGTCGGCCCCCGACCGCGCCGCGTGGATGGACCGCGCGCTCGCGACCGTCCCGAACATCGAGGAGCCCGCGCAGCGGCAGTTCGTCATCGGCAAGGCGTCGATGGCGCGGCTCATCACCGGCGACCCGCGCTGGACGGACCTGCGCGACCGGCTCCGCGCCGGCCCCGCCGAGCTCGACTCGCGGCGCGCGAACGCGTTCTACTCGCTCGGGCTCGGCGCCGGGTTCGCCGGCCACCACGAGCTCGCCCGCGACTCGCTGCGCACCGCGCGGGAGATCGGCGCCGAGATCGACCCGATCGGCGGCATCGCCTACCGCAGCCGCGCCGGGCTGCTGCTGGTGTCGTACCTGCGCGGCGAGTGGGACGGCCTCGCCGAGGCGGTCCCCGAGGTGCTGGACGGGCTGCGCGACCGCACCGAGGGCATGTTCGCCGAGGCCGTCGCCGCCTGCCTGGACCTCGCGGCGGAGAACCCGCCGGACGTGGTCGCGCGGCTGCGCGCGGTCGCCGGCGCGGCCGTCCCGGGCGACGGCATGCTGCTCGCGGTCGTCGTGGAGGCGTGGCTGCGGGCGGCCGCCGCGGACGGCGCGGACGGCGCGGTCTCCGCGGCGCTCGCCGACACGGCCGCGCACGTGGACCTCTGGGAGGAGCGCGGGATGTGGCCGGTCGGCGTCCGGGCCGTCCCGACGCTGGTCGAAGCCCTGATCGCGGACGGCCGGACGGACGAGGCCCGCGATCTGACAGAGCGGTACACCGACCGATTGGCCGGACTTGACGCGCCGCTGGCCCAATGTGCGCTAACGTACGCGCGCGGGTCGCTGGCCGCCGCAGGCGGCGCGTGGTCCCGTGCGGGCGCCGCG
>NZ_JBFAOF010001124.1:0-2092 GCF_040675125.1 Spirillospora sp. NPDC049652
GGAGGTCCACGCGGACGAGCCGTTCACACGGGTGTCGGTGGCGTTCGACAACCCGTGCCGGGACCACCGCGTCCGGCTGCACCTGCCGTTGCCGCGCCGGGCGGACCGGTCGTTCGGCGAGGGTCAGTTCGCGGTCGTGGAGCGCGGCCTGACCGGTGAGGGCGGGCACGGCGAGGTCCCGGTGCCGACCTTCTCCGCGCACGCGTTCGTCGCGGCGGGCGGCCTCGCGGTGCTGCTCCGGCACGTCACCGAGTACGAGGTCGTGAACGACGGCGCCGAGCTGGCGCTGACACTGCTGCGGTCGGTGAACTGGCTGTCGCGCGACGACAACGGGCTGCGCGAGGAGCCCGCCGGGCCGCAGATCGCCACGCCGGACGCGCAGTGCCCCGGCCGCCACGTCTTCGAGCTGGCGCTCATGACCTACGACGGCGACCGTCCCGGCCCCGAGGTGCTCGCGGCGGCCGAGCTGTTCGGGCACGAGCTGAAGACCGTGCGAGGGCTCGCGCCCGAGGGCACGCCCGCTCCCGCGCCGCGTCCGGGGATCGGGATCGAGGGGGACGGCGTGGTCCTGTCGTCCCTGCGCCGCCGCGACGGGAACCTTGAGCTGCGGGTGGTGAACGAGCGTCCAGAGCCGGTCGATGCCGTCGTGACCGGCGACTTCGCCTCGGCGGCACGCTGCGACCTGGCGGGCCGCCCGGCGGGGGAGGGCGAACCGCTGGAGGTCGCGGCGGGCCGCTGCGTGCTGCCGTTGCGGCCGTGGGAGATCGCGACCGTCACGCTCGGCTGAGCGGAAGGACGGGCCCCGGCCGGGTGGCGGACAGGTGCCGCCCGGCCGGAGGCGGTCAGGACGCCGGGGGCGTGGCCGGGCCACTCGGAGCGTTGGGCAGGGTGTGCGCGGCGGCCTTCGCGGCGGCCATCGCGGCCCCGACGATCCCCGCCGAGTTCTGCAGGGACGCCGGGACGATCGGCGCCCGCACGTCGGTCAGCAGCGGGACGAACTTGTCCGCCTTGCGGCTCACGCCCCCGCCGAGGATGATCAGCTCGGGGTTGACCAGGGCCTCCAGCCGCGAGATGTACTCGTTCAGCCGCTCGGCCCACTGGTCCCAGCCGAGGTCCTTCTCCTTGCGGACCCGCGCCGCCGCGCGCCGCTCGGCGTCCTTGCCGCGGATCTCGATGTGCCCGAACTCGGTGTTGGGCACCAGCACGCCGTCCACGAACAGCGCGCTGCCGATGCCCGTGCCGAGCGTCAGCATCAGCACCGACCCGCGCCGGTCGCGGCCCGCGCCGTGCGTCATCTCGGCGACCCCGGCCGCGTCCGCGTCGTTGAGGACGGTCACGCGCCGCCCGGTGACCTGCGCGAACAGCTCGGCCGCGTCCAGCCCGATCCAGCCCTTGTCCATGTTCGCGGCGGTCATCGTCGTCCCGTTGATCACCACGCCGGGATAGGTCACCCCGACCGGGCCCTCCCAGCCGAAGTGCTCCACGACCTGCGCGACCCCGCCGGCGACCGCCGCCGGCAGGGACGGCTCGGGCGTCGCCATGCGCAGCCGCTCGGCGGTCAGCTCACCCGTGTCGAGATCGACCGGCGCGCCCTTGATGCCCGATCCTCCGACGTCGACGCCCAGCATCTCCATGCCCACTGCCTACCCCACCTCGTTCCGGAACAG
The DNA here is from genome assembly GCF_040675125.1 of Spirillospora sp. NPDC049652. NCBI lineage: Bacteria > Bacillati > Actinomycetota > Actinomycetes > Streptosporangiales > Thermomonosporaceae > Spirillospora > Spirillospora sp. NPDC049652. Next base: position 1,668 of record NZ_JBFAOF010001124.1, read on the forward strand.
CCTAAAGATCATTCCAACTGGGGACTTATAGAAACACCGGACCTTCGCCACACTGGGGACGTGTACGACTTCGACATCCTCGTGCTCGGATCGGGCCCCGGCGGGCAGCGCGCCGCCATCGCCGCCGCCAAGCTGGGCCGCCGGGTGGCGGTCGTGGACCGCCGCGACATGATCGGCGGAGTCTGCATCAACACCGGGACGATCCCGTCCAAGACGCTGCGCGAGGCGGTGCTGTACCTCACCGGTCTCAGCCAGCGCGACCTCTACGGGCAGAGCTACCGGGTCAAGGAGGACATCACCGTCGCCGACCTCGGGATGCGCACCCGGCACGTCGTCGGCCGCGAGATCGAGGTCGTGCGCAGCCAGCTCGCCCGCAACCACGTGACCGTGCTGCCCGGCGTCGGCCGGTTCCTCGACCCGCACAC
>NZ_JBFAOF010001125.1:0-2090 GCF_040675125.1 Spirillospora sp. NPDC049652
GTCCGGGGCGGCTCCGGCCGGAACCGGCCGCCGTGTGAACCACCGCCCGCACCCGTCCGTCCCCATCCGTCCCAGGAGCCCGCCACCTGCGTGTTCGCCGCCGTGCGGGGAGTGACCCCCGGCTGCTGAGACCGGGTCCGGGCAGGAAAGTCGCCGCCCCAGGTGACAGCGAAGCGCGGTACGGGTAGTCATCACCGACACAAGGCGCGTATGCCTGAATATGCCATCCAACCGGCCCAGGGCGGGCCGACCGGACTCAGCGTCCGGCCGGGTCTGAAGGCAAGGACCGGACGAACGGGACGTGGTCCGCACGTCCCATAGGGGGGACCCACCGTGGCCGACGCATGGCTGCCCGAGGCCGTCCGGCTGCCCGCACGACTGGACGGGGGCGCCCTGCGGGGCGGAGCCCCCCGGGCCGTCTGGCTGACCAGCGGATCGGATCCGGGCTCGGTGTCGGCGCGCTCCCTCGCCGTGGACCTCGCCAAGATCGGCCGGCCCGCGCACGTGGTCTGGAACCCGGTCACCGGCGAGGTCGTCCAGCAGCTCCCGATCCTGCGGGCGGCGCTCGCGCTCAGCGAGGACGGCCCCGCGCCCGGCCCCGGCCGGGAGGGCCGGATCTGCGCGCAGATCATGGTCGTCGGGCAGTCCCGCGACCCGTTCACCGGCGGCCCGCTGACCGGCCTCGACCCGATCCTGCGCTGGCTGGACGGCTGGGGCGTCGCGCGCCGCTGGCCCGCCGGGCCGCCGCTGCCGACGCCGCAGTCCTACGAGTCCCGCCGCGACCGCCGGGACTGGGCGCGCGGCGGGCACTTCGGGGTCTCCCAGGTGCCGGACGTCGTCCGCCCCGATCCCGGCGGCATCGACGTCCGCCGCCTCACCGGCCCGGACACCCCGCTCTCCGTGCTCGCGCGCCCGCGTCCCGCCCCGGCCGACGAGGGCCCGCTCGGCGCCGCCGCCCGCAAGCCCCTGCTCACGCGCTCGCCGGTTCCCGCCCCGGCGTCCCCGGCCCCGCCCGCCGCGACCCCGGCGCCGCCCGCGCCCATCGCCCCGCAGCCCGTCCCCGCCAGCGCCCGCTAGACGGACCGTCCGGCCGGGGCCGCGTCCGGCTCGGCCTCGTCGGCCGCGACCAGCCGGCGGACGAGACCGCACGCCGCGCGGAGCTCGGCGCGCCCGGACACCGCGCCGTACCCGATGACGAGGCCGGAGAACCGGACCGGCCCGGCGTGGTAGCGCTCCAGGACGTCCAGCAGGACGCCGTGCCGGGCGGCCTCGGCGGCGACCCGCTCGGCGCGGCCCGGCGGCAGCGACGCCACCAGGTGCAGGCCCGCCGTGTCGCCGACCAGCGGCAGCCCGGCGAGCTCCTCGGTCACCACGGCGCGGCGGCGGGCGTACTCCGCGCGCATCCGGCGGACGTGCCGGACCAGGTCGCCGCGCTCCAGCAGCAGCCGCACCGCCTCCTGCGACACCGCGGCGGTCCGGTCGGCCAGGTCCACCCGGCGGCGCGCGACGGCCGCCGCCAGCTCCGGCCGGGCTACCAGCCAGCCCACCCCGACGTCCGAACTGAGGATCTTGGAGGTGGTGCCGAGGTGCACCACCGTCTCCGGGTCGAGGTCGAACAGCGCGGGCAGCGGCGCGACGTCGTACCGGAACTCGCCGTCGTAGTCGTCCTCCACCACCAGCGCACCGGTGCGCCGCGCCCACGCCAGCAGCGCCTGCCGCCTCGGCACCGGCAGGACGCCGCCGAGGGGGTACTGGTGGGACGGCGTCGTGTACACCATGCGCAGGCCGCCGGGCAGCGCGTCCACGACGAGGCCGTGCTCGTCCACCGGGCACGGGACGGGCGTCATGCCGCGCGCCCGCAGCGCCGTCCGGGCGCGGGCCCAGCCGGGGTCCTCGACGCCGACGCGGTCGCCGGGCCGCAGGACGGTCGCGGCCAGCAGGTCCAGCCCGTTGCCGATCCCGCGGGTGACGACGATCGCGTCCGGCGTGCAGGACACGCCGCGGCTGCGCCGCATGTGCTCGGCGAGCGCGGCGCGCAGCCCGGGCCGCCCGCGCGGGTCGGGCCGCGCCGCCGGGACGGCCGACGCCGC
>NZ_JBFAOF010001126.1:0-2088 GCF_040675125.1 Spirillospora sp. NPDC049652
AGCGGTCGAGGTTGACCGCGTACATCTGGCGGAGCGCGCGGTCCTTGATGCGCGCGACGATCGGCGCGGCGGCGTCGAGCGCGGCGAGCCGCCCCTCGGTGGTGTTCAGGTCGTGCTCGCCGATCTTGGACCGGACGACGAACTCGAACAGCGGGGTGCGCGAGGCGACCAGGTCGCGCACGGAGGCGTCGCCGTGCTGGACCCGCAGGTCGCAGGGGTCCAGGCCGTCCGGCTGGACGGCCACGAAGGTCTGCGTGACGAACTTCTGCTCGCCCTCGAACGCGCGCAGCGCCGCCTTCTGCCCGGCCGCGTCGCCGTCGAAGGTGAAGATCACCTCGCCGCGGAACTCGTCCTGGTCCATCAGCAGCCGGCGCAGGATCTTGATGTGCTCGTCGCCGAAGGACGTCCCGCAGGTCGCGACGGCCGTCGGCACCCCGGACAGGTGGCAGGCCATCACGTCGGTGTAGCCCTCGACGACGACCGCCTGCCGGGACCGCGCGATGTCCTTCTTCGCCAGGTCGGCGCCGTACAGGACGTTCGACTTGTGGAAGACCGGCGTCTCGGGGGTGTTCAGGTACTTGGGGCCGTCGTCGTCCTCGAAGAGCTTGCGCGCGCCGAACCCGACGACGTCGCCGGACAGGTCGCGGATCGGCCACATCAGCCGGCCGCGGAACCGGTCCATCGGGCCCCGGCGGCCCTCCTTGGCGAGGCCCCCGGCGATCAGCTCGGCGTCGGCGAACCCGCGCCCGCGCAGGTGGCGGACCAGGCCCTCCCACTCGCGCGGCGCGAACCCGACCCCGAACCGCTCGGCGTCGGCGGCCTCGAACCCACGCTCGGACAGGAACCTGCGGCCGATCATGCCGTCGGGCGCGCGCAGGTTCTCGGCGTAGAACTCCGCCGCCGCGCGGTGCGCCTCGACCAGCCGCGCCCGCTGCCCGGACTCCTGCCGGGGCTGGAACGCGCCGCCCTCCTCGTACCGGAGCCGGATCCCGGCCTTGGCGGCCAGCCGCTCGACGGCCTCGGTGAAGGTGAGGTGGTCGATCTCCTGGACGAACTTGATCACGTCGCCGCCGGCCCCGCAGCCGAAGCAGTACCAGAGCCCGCGGGCCGGGGTGACGTTGAACGAGGGCGACTTCTCGTCGTGGAACGGGCAGAGCCCCTTGAGGTTGCCGCCGCCCGCGCTTCGCAGCTGGAGGTACTCGCCGATCACGGCGTCCAGCGATGACCGCTCGCGTACGAGCGCTATGTCCTCATTGCGAATCCGGCCTGCCACAGCGAACGAGTCTAGGCGCGCCCCCGGACATTCCGTGCCGCCCGGCCTCGATCCGCTCCGGTCCGCCTTCCGGGTGATCACCGGCCCGCCGCCTGGCCGGGCCGCGGGCCCCGGGAGGATCAGCGGAGGATGCGGTCGAGGCGGCGGAGCGCCTCCCGGATGCCGTCCGAGGTGATCGCGCCGTAGCCGAAGACCAGGCCGTTCAGCGGGGGCTCGGTGACGGCGAAGCCGGACAGCGGGAAGAGGGCGACGCCCTCGGCCTCGGCGGCGCGCACGGTCTCGGCGTCGGACGGCCCGGAGAGCGTAGCGCTCAGGTGCAGGCCGGCGGCGCTCGGGACGGCGGTCAGGCGGCCCGCGAAGGCGGAGCCGAGGGACTCGGCGATCAGCTCGTGCCGCTCCTCGTAGACCCGGCGGGAGCGGCGGATGTGCCGGGCGAGCAGGCCCTCGTCGATGAAGCGCGCCAGCGCCGCCTGGACGGGCGGGTCGCCGTGCCAGGACGTGACGTACCGGGCCATCCGGAACGCCTCGTGCAGGGCGGGCGGGGCCACCAGGAAGCCGAGCCGCAGCACCGGCCGCATGACCTTGGAGAACGTGCCGAGGTAGAGGACGCGGCCGTCCTCGTCCAGGGACTGCAGCGGCTCGACCGGACGGCCGCCGTAGCGGAACTCGGTGTCGTAGTCGTCCTCGATGATCACCACGTCCCGGCGGCGGGCCCAGTCGAGCAGCGCGCGGCGGCGGGCCAGCGACATCGGCATGCCCAGCGGGAACTGGTGCGAGGGGGTGAGGTAGACGGCGCGGGCGTCGTCCGGCAGGGC
>NZ_JBFAOF010001127.1:0-2087 GCF_040675125.1 Spirillospora sp. NPDC049652
GGACCGCGCGCCGCGCGGCGCGCGGCACCCGCTGACCACGCTCCAGGAGCGGATGGCCGACGTGTTCGTCGCCATGGGCTTCGAGGTCGCCGAGGGCCCGGAGGTCGAGGCGGGCTGGTTCAACTTCGACGCGCTGAACTTCAAGCCCGACCACCCCGCGCGGTCCATGCAGGACACCTTCTTCGTGGAGTCGGAGGAGTCCGACCTGGTGCTGCGCACGCACACCTCGCCGGTGCAGGTCCGCTCCCTGCTCTCGCGCGAGCTGCCGGTCTACGTGGTCGCGCCGGGCCGCACCTTCCGCACCGACGAGCTGGACGCGACGCACGCCCCGGTCTTCCACCAGCTCGAGGGCCTGGCGGTGGACGAGGGCCTGACGATGGCCGACCTGCGCGGCGCGATCGACGCGTTCGTCACCGGCATGTTCGGCGGCGGCCTGAAGACGCGGTTCCGGCCGTCCTACTTCCCGTTCACCGAGCCGTCCGCCGAGGTGGACATGCAGTGCTTCGTGTGCCACGGGGCCTCGGCCGAGCCGGGCGGCGAGCCGTGCCGCACCTGCTCCTCGGAGGGCTGGATCGAGCTGGGCGGCTGCGGCATGGTCAACCCGCGCGTGCTGGTGGCCTGCGGCATCGACACGAGCCGGTACAGCGGCTGGGCGTTCGGCCTGGGCGTCGAGCGGACGCTGATGTTCCGGCACGGCGTCGAGGACATGCACGACATGGTGGAGGGCGACGTCCGGTTCACCCTTCCGTTCGGGATGGAGATCTGATGCGGGCCCCGCTTTCCTGGCTGCGCGAGCACGTCGAGCTGCCCGAGGGGATCACCGGCCGCGAGCTGGCCGCCAGGCTGATCGACGCGGGCCTGGAGGTCGAGACCGTCGAGCGCGCGGGCGCCGACGTCGTCGGCCCGCTGGTGGTCGGCGAGGTGCTGACCATCGAGGAGCTGACCGGCTTCAAGAAGCCGATCCGGTTCTGCACGGTGGACGTCGGCGACGCCAACGGCACCGGTGAGCCGCAGCAGATCATCTGCGGCGCGACGAACTTCGCGGTCGGCGACCACGTCGTGGTGATCCTGCCGGGCGGCGAGCTGCCCGGCGGGTTCAAGATCGGCGCGCGGAAGACCTACGGGCACATGTCCGAGGGCATGATCTGCTCGGTCCGCGAGCTGGCGATCGGCGACGACCACGACGGCATCCTGGTGCTGCCGCCGGAGACCGCCGTCGGCGTGGACGCCATGGAGCTGCTCGGCCTGCGCGACGACGTCCTCGACATCGCCGTCACCCCGGACCGCGGCTACGCGCTGTCGATCCGCGGCATCGCCCGCGAGGCCGCGACCGCCTACGGCGTGCCGTTCCGCGACCCTGCCGACGTCGAGCTGCCCGAGGGCTCCGGCGAGGTGTACCCGGCGTCGATCGGCGACGCGTCCGGCTGCGACCGGTTCGTGCTGCGCGAGGTGCGCGGGTTCGACCCGTCCGCCGAGACGCCGCTGTGGATGCGGGTGCGGCTGTTCCGCGCCGGGGTCCGTCCGGTGTCGCTCGCCGTGGACGTCGCGAACTACGTGATGCTGGAGCTCGGCCAGCCGCTGCACACCTTCGACCGGGCCAAGCTGGACGGGCCGATCGTGGTGCGGCGCGCCGCGGCGGGGGAGCGGCTGGAGACCCTCGACCACGTCAAGCGCAAGCTCGACGCCGAGGACCTGCTGATCACCGACGCGTCCGGGCCGGTCGGCCTGGCCGGGACGATGGGCGGGCTCAGCACCGAGATCGACGAGAAGTCGACCGACGTGGTGATCGAGGCCGCGCACTTCGACGAGGTCGCGGTCGCGCGGACGGCCCGCCGGCACAAGCTGCACAGCGAGGCGTCCTACCGGTTCGAGCGCGGCGTCGACCGCGAGCTGCCGCTGTACGCGTCCGCGCGTGCGGCGCGGATGCTGGCCGAGCTGGGCGGCGCGGAGATCGTCCCGGGTGTCACGCACGCCGAGGCCGCGGTCGAGCCGCGCACGATCGCGATGTCCGCCGGGCACCCGGCGCGGGTCGCGGGCGTCGCCTACGACCGCGCGACGGTCGTCCGCCGGCTGGAGCAGGTCGGCTG
>NZ_JBFAOF010001128.1:0-2086 GCF_040675125.1 Spirillospora sp. NPDC049652
GGACGGCATGGCGGTGCGCAGGCCGACGACCGGGATCGCCAGCGCGACCAGCAGCACCGTCGCCGCCGCGCCGAACAGGACCGGACGGCGCCACAGCAGGCGTCCCCACGCCTCGAACCGGTTCGGCCCGGCCTCGTTCTTGCGGCGGGCCCACGGCGGCGTCCCGAAGTCGATCCTCCTGCCCAGCATCCCGAGGACGGCGGGCAGCAGCGTCAGCGTCGCGGCGAGGACGAACACGACGGCGAGCATGATCCCGCCCGCCATGGAGCGGAAGGCCGGGGACGGCACGAGCATCACGGCCGAGAGGCTGACCAGCACGGTCGCCCCGGACAGCAGGACGGCCTTGCCGGCGGTGTCCATCGTCTCGACCACCGCCCGCGCGGGCTCGGACCGCCGCAGCGCGTCCCGGAACCGCATGACCAGGAACAGCGCGTAGTCGATGCCGAGCGCGAGGGCGAACATCATCGCGAAGTTCATCGCCCAGATGGAGATCGGGGTCAGCTCGGTCAGCAGCACCAGCGACCCCGCCGAGGCGGCGAGCCCGGCGAGGGTGAGCAGCAGCGGAAGCCCGGCGGCGACGAGGGAGCCGAACGCCAGCACGAGGATGGCCATGGTCACCGGCCACGACAGCATCTCGGAATTCATCATCGCGTCGTGGTTGGCCTTGTTGAAGTCGCTCCACAGCACAGAGGCGCCGGTGGCGCGCACCTGGACGCCGTCCGCCGACAGTCCGGCGAGCGGGCCCTTCAGGTCGTCGGCGGCGCGGACCATCTCGTTCGGGTCGGCCGCCGCGCCCGCGAGGATCACCGCGGTACGGCCGTCCTGGCTGAGGGTGGCCCCCGGCTGCGGCCGGACGATCGCGCCCACGCGGGAGTCGGCGTCCAGCACGGCGACGGCGCGGTCGACGGTCCCGGCGACGGCGGGGTCGGTGACGGGCCGGTCGGCCTTGACCACGACCTGGATCGCGCTGGAGGCGTTGCCGCCGAAGTGGCGTTCGGCCAGCTCGCGCACCTGCACCGAGTCCGACCCGTTCGCCTGCCAGCCCGCCCCGGACAGCGCCGAGTTGACCTTCGGCGCGAACGCCCCGAGCACCGCGACCAGGACGACCCAGGCCAGCAGCACCAGGCGGGCGTGCCCGGCGGCCCGGCCGCCGAGCCGGCCGAGGGTCCCGGCCCGTCCGGGCGGCCGGTCCGCCTTCCGCGTCCGTCTTCCGAGGCTCTGCGCGACGCTCATGCCGCTCCTTTCCTGTCTCCGGTATACCCATGGGGGTATCTGCTCTCCGATGTACGGTACCTGATACCCCACGGGGTATTGAAATGTGCCGTCCGCCACTGCCTGAGAAGCCGCTGACCTGCGCGTTCGCGCGCAGGTCGCCGACGTTCGGCGTGCGACCGGGCCTCCGCCGGAGACTGTCGGCGCGTGTTGATAGAACCACTGAGAGTGTTCGGTTCGCGAGGTCGGGGGACGCGTGGAGAAGCGGCGAGTGGTGATCATCGGTGGGGGAGTCGCCGGAACGGCGGCGTTCGCGGCGCTCGCGCGCGCCGGGGTGGACGCCGACATCGTCGATCCGCTGCCGGCAGGAGAGGGGACGGCCTTCGGCGTCGGCGACGCGGGGCTGCTGAGCAACACTTCGGCGGAACTGATGTCGCTGAGACCCGGTCTGCCCCGCGACTTCGCCCGCGCGCGAGGCGCGCCCGCCGACGGCGAGGTTTTCGCGCCTCGCCGGGAGTTCGCCCGCTACCTGCGCGGCGTCTACGAGACCTGTGCGGGACGCCCGGGAAGCGCGCATCGGCGGATCGCGCGCCGCGCGGTGGCCGTTCGGCCGCTCGGTGAGGGGGCGGGGTATCGCGTGCTCTTGGACGACGGGTCGCAGGTGCCCGCGAGCGACGTCCTGGTCTGCCTCGGGTGGGGGCCGTCCCGGGTTCCCGCCGGGCTCGGTGGACGTCCGGGCATCGTGACCAGCCCCTTTCCCGACGACCGGATGCTGGAAGCGGTGCCGCCGTCCGGGCGGGTGCTCGTGCTCGGGACGAAGCTGTCCGCCATCGACGCCGCCCTGCTGCTCGCCCGGTGGCCGCGCCGGGCGAGC
>NZ_JBFAOF010001130.1:0-2081 GCF_040675125.1 Spirillospora sp. NPDC049652
CCCGGACCCGCTCCCCCAGCCTGGCGTGGGCGCGCACCTGCCAGGTGTCCAGCATCGCCAGCACCGTCCGGCTGAGGCGTCCCCGGGAGGCCCGGGACGCGTCCAGCAGCGCCAGGGACGCCGCCCCGTCGCCCGCGTAGAAGCGCTGCATCGCCATGTTGGACAGGATGTAGACGCCGCCGTCGACGTCCCGCGCCTCGCGGGCGGCGCGGAGGCCGGCGTGCCAGTAGCGTTCGGCCGCCGCCGGGCGGCCGCCGTCGAACGCGCCCCAGCCGGCCTGGCGGCACAGCCCCCCGGCGACCCGGAACAGCCGCCGCTCCACGGCCTGCGAGTAGGAGCTGTTGTTCAGCAGGCCGGTGACCAGCTCCAGGTCGTTCACCGCGAGCCGGGCGGTGGTCTCGCCGCCGACCAGGTCGTCCAGGATCCACAGGTCCGCCAGCCGCTTCTCGATCGCCGAGACCAGCTCGTGGTCGGTGCGGCCGCCGTCCAGCGTCCGGGCGACCTTGTCCGGCGGGACGAGCCGCCAGGGCTCGGTCCAGGCCGCGGCGAGCGCGCCGATCGCCGAGCCGCTGAGGATCAGGAACCCGCGCCGGTCGGTGAGCGCCGACACCGTCCGCGCCAGGGTGGTCTTCGCGTGGTCGGCGGACCAGGCGGCGGTGACGTGCGCCCCGTCGGAGTAGAGCAGCCACTCCGGCCAGGGATGGGCCTCGACGAGCCGGGCCGGGACGCCGAGGGCCTCGGCGAGGGCGTGCTGCGCGCCGATCTCCGGCCGGACGCCGCGCCGCTCCCACCGGTAGACCTTCTGCTTCCAGGCCGCCATGTTCCGGCCGCGGGCGACCAGGGCGGCGACGTGCGCCTGCGTCCAGCCGCGCTGCTGGCGGACATAGGCCAAGGGGTGGGTGACCAGGTCAAGGTGTGCCATGGCTGACGTCCTCGCTGACCTCGGGAGGCTACTCGAGGCTACTCCCGTCCCCTTGTCCGCGACCGGCCCTCGCGCTTGTCTGTCAGTCAGCCGAACCCCGCACCGGCGCCCGAGGACGCAGGCGATGGCGACCATGACGATGAACGCGCGGCAGATCCTGCTGTCGATGACCTATCCGGCCGTGCCGTCGGCCGTCGGAACGGCCCGCAAGTCCGCCGAGCTCGTGCTCGGCTCGCGCGGCTTCGCCACGCTGCTGGTCGAGGACGTCGGCCTGGTCGTGTGCGAGCTGGTGACCAACGCGGTGAAGGCGGCGGCCGGGACGACCGTCGGCCTGACCGTCGCCGCGGACGGGTCCGGCGCGGTGACGGTCGAGGTCCGGGACCCCTCGTCCGCCGAACCGCGCCGCAGGTCACCGGAGCTGGAGGACCTGGGCGGGCGCGGGCTGGTGATCGTCGCGGCCCTCTCCGAGCGCTACGGCGTCCGGCGCGAACCAGACGGCAAGACGGTCTTCGCCGTCCTGCGCGCGTAACCGCCGCGTGTTCCCCGCCTTCCCTTCGCACGTTCCGTCAGGGGTGGGGCTGGACGCACGGATGGGTGGGGCCGGCCCCACTCGGGACCCGCTTCGACCCGTTTCGCGGCTTGTCACGTGCAAAGTGGGTGCTGCAAGCCGTAACGTCCGGTTCCGCGGGCGGGATCGTGGAGTGGGGAAGAGTCATGCGTCGACTGGGGTCGTGGGTGCAGGACGCCTGCGCGGGGTTCCTCCGCTCGTGCGCGGTCGCGGGCGCCGGCCTGCCGGTCCCGGCCGGATGGGCCGGGATCGCGATGGGCATGTGGCGGTTCGGCAATCCTTGGGCGTGGACGGCGCCGGTCATCCTGTGGGCCGCCGGGACGCTGCTGCTCGCCCGGCCGCTCTGCCGCGTCTTCCGCCACCTCGTCGCACGGTGGACGGGCGTCGTGCTCCCAGGCGGCTACCAGGAGCCCGTGCCGGTGCTGGAGATGTCCACCGGCTACTGGTGGAACGGCCACTCCTACTCCAAGACCAGCGAGGAAGCCGCCGAGGACCAGCGGCTACGGCTCCTCTGGTCCGACCCCGCCAACTGGCGTGACGTGCGGTTCCTCCCCATCGCGGCGCTCGCGGGGCTGATCGCCGCCGTCCCGC
>NZ_JBFAOF010001131.1:0-2080 GCF_040675125.1 Spirillospora sp. NPDC049652
CCCGCGGCGAGGACGAGCTGGCGGTCGCGATGTACCGGCGTCTGCTCGCCCGCTGGCGGCCCGTCCGGGCCCGCCGCACGGCGAACTGAACAAATTTCCTGAATCCCTGCGCGATACGACTATACGTGTCGCTAGAATCACTGAGCGTGACCCAGTGACCACGCTGATGCGACATGAATCCCTACGAGGGGTGGCAAAGGTACTTGCTTGTTGCGATGAGTGGTGGCAAGGTTACACGTTGTGATGTCATAGTGGCTCTTTCGGGCCATAGGGGACATCAGTGACCGCGCGAGATCAAACCGCAGGATCGCTGTCATTCGGTCCACGGAGGAGAGGCCGCACACATGTCAGCACGTACACCCGAGGCCGAGCCGCTGCTCACGCCGGCGGAGGTGGCGACGATGTTCCGTGTCGACCCCAAGACGGTGACGCGGTGGGCGAAGGCCGGCAAGCTGACGTCCATCCGCACCCTGGGGGGGCACCGCCGCTACCGCGAGGCGGAGGTGCGGGCACTGCTCGCGGGAATCCCGCAGCAGCGCTCGGAGTGAGGCGCGCCGTCCCGCCGAACCCTCGGCGCGGGCGGCCGTGTACAGCGCAACAAGGGGGGCGGCCAGGAGGCCGCTGAACGAACCGCCGCAGCGGTGGGGAGTTCAGCCGCTTCCTGGCCGACGGTCCGGCACCACGGTCATCCGAGAACCGCGGTCTCGGGCCACTCACCGAACCATCGGATGTCCCGTTCGCTCGTCGACCGGGACATCCGCCATGCCCGGCCCCTGATGGCTCAGCGTGACCGTCCGCTCACCGAAGAGGTCGAGGCGGGTGCGGGTCTGGGCCGGCCGCACGCAGGGGGCGGCGGGGCCTCGGCGGTCAGGTCGCGGGGCCGAGCTCGGCTTCGGCGAGGCGGTCGAACAGGTCCGCGATGTCGGCGGTGTGCTGGCCCGCGACGTGCAGCAGGACGATGAGCTGGTCGATCAGCAGGCGTTCGAGCTCGGGCCGGGTGACGTCGCGGCTCTCCAGCCAGTCCAGGCCGGCGGTCTCGACCGACGCCATCCAGGAGCGCAGCGTGATGCGCAGGATCGGCGTCGGCGTCTCGACCTCCATCGCGGCGAGGATGCGGCCGAGCAGCAGCTGCCGGATGCCGTCCACGATCTCGCCGACCTCGCCGGACCGGTCGGCGGGACCGCCGCGCAGCAGTGCGGTGAACCCCGCAGCGTGGCTCTCGACGAAGTCGAAGTAGCGCTCCAGGGAGATCCGGAGCCGGTCGAGCGGGGTGCCCTCGGTGGGCGGGTCGAGCAGCACCGACAGCTTCTGGGCGGCGTTGCCGAGCGCGGCGAGGTAGAGCTCGTACTTGCCGCCGAAGTAGTGGTAGACCAGCGCGCGCGAGGCGCCCGCCGCCGCCGCGACGTCGTCGATCGACACGTCCTCGGGCGGGCGGGTGCTGAACAGCTGGAGCGCGGCCTCGATCAGCTCGTCGCGGCGCTCGTCCACGCTGAGCCGGCGCCGGCCCTGGCGCGCCGCGGCGGGCTTCCGGTCGCGGGTGTTCGCTCGCCGTCCGCCGCCGGTCACTGCACGATCTGCCACTCGGGAAGGGTATCCGAGGGCGGGTCGGGGCACGGCCGCGCCACCGCGCGGACCTGTCCTTTTCTCCGGACGTGCCGGGCGGGCGACCCCGCCGTGACGGGCGGAAACGGACGGACCGCTCCGAGTCAGCGTGCCCTGAACTCCGATTGAAGGCCGCCCGTTACTCGCTGTTGCGCCGAATTCGGGCGAAGGAGAGGCATCATGGCATCTCCTCCCGAGCGAGGACGGAGTTCCGGTCGGCCCGAGCGCCCGGAGGTCCGCGTGTGGCATCACCCGCAAGTCCCCCCGGACGGAGTGCCATGTCTGACCGTGAAACGACCCCGCCGCGCGGCAGGGAGCTGCGCAGGGAGGTCCCGCGCCCGCGCGTGGGTTCGGCGCCCCTGCGCGCGCCCAAACCGACGATCCGCAACGTCGCCGAGCGGGCCGGGGTCTCCAAGTCGCTGGTGTCGCTGGTGATGCGCGGCTCGCCGCACGTGAGCGAGCGTAGGCGGGCGGCCGT
>NZ_JBFAOF010001132.1:0-2079 GCF_040675125.1 Spirillospora sp. NPDC049652
CCTGGCGCACGGCCCTCGAACCCCTCACCCCGGCCGAGCGCCGCGTCTTCGTCGAGACCATCCGCCGCTACGAGGACGCGACCCGCGACCTGTGACGGTGTGAGGCCGCCCCGCGCTCAGCTCCCGGGGACCGGGCCAGGCAGGGTCTTGGTGAACCAGGCGAGGATGTCCGGCAGCAGTTTCTGGAGGTCGGCGGTGTAGTGCCCGCCGTTCTTCTGGATCCGCACCTGGACGGTCGTCGGCGGCTGGACGAGCCGCTGGAACGCCACGATCCGCTCCTTGTCCGAGCGGAACAGCTTGCGGTCGCCCGCGAGCAGGAACAGCCGCACGTCCGGGTGCTTCCGGACCATCTCCGCCGGGCTGTTGTCGCGCATCTGGCGTGCCGTCCAGCGCGGTCCGGCCTGCGGTTCGGGCACGAAGTACCCGGCCCACGACATCGCCGCGCGGTACCGGCCGGGGTGCTGCAGGGCCAGCTTCACGGCGCAGAACGCCCCGGACGACGCGCCCCCGAGGCCCCAGCCGTCGCGACCGGGCAGCGTCCGGAAGTTCGCCTTGACCATGTCGTAGACGTCGTCGCCGAGGAAGGTGCCCATCTTCGGCATGCCCGGGATGTCGCTGCACTCGGTGTCCTGCCGCGTGGACATCTGGAGCACCGGCATGACCATGATGAACGGGTGGGCCTTGTGCCGCTTCTCCATCCGGACGGCGGTCCGCTGGATCGGCTCGACCTCCTCGTGCGCCCAGAAGTTGTAGTTCACGCCGGTGTTGCCCGTGTAGAGCATCAGCACGGGGAAGCCGCTGCGGGCGTAGCGCGGGTCCTTGTACTCCGGCGGGAGCCACACCCAGACCTTGCCGGTGACGCCGGACTTCGCGCCCTTCAGCGTCGTCACCATGACCGGCCCGCCGGACGTCCGGTGCGAGAACGTGAAGTGCGCCTTCGGGCCGCCGGGCATCAGGACGGGCGGCCGGGTGCGTCCGGCGGGCGCCGCCGGTGCGGGCGTCGTGGGCGGGGCGGACGGCGTCTGAGCCCTCGCCCCACTCGAACCGCAGCCCGCCGCCGCCGACGCCGTCAGTGCGGCGGCGGCGAGCGCGGCCCCGATTCCGCGCGAGCTCGGACGTGTTCCCATCTGGCCTCCCCGTAGGCCGTCCTCCGCGCCCGCAGACCGGTCACAGAAGCACACGAACTGCCCAGGAGCATAGGACGGCCAGGTGAACGGCGGAAGTCGCGCCCCCGGTCAGCTCCCCGTACGTCCCGGGGCGGACGGGGTCCGGGGCCCGTCCGGGGTGCATGGGCTCACGGGGTGAGCAGGCGGGCGATCAGGTCGTCCATGGCCGCGCCGGTCTCCGCGCGGGCGGCGGCGGGGTCGGGCGCGGCGGCGATCACCACCCCGGCCTGGTTGGCCGCGCCGAACACCAGGTGGGCCAGGGGTTCGGCGCGTCCGGCCGGGACGAGTCCCAGCCGCTCGGCCTCCCGCAGCCCGTCGCGCAGCTGCCGGCGCGCGCAGTACGGGTCGTCGAAGGCGACCGACCGCTCCCAGCCGAGGACGAGCGGTCCCTCCCGCAGCAGGACGCGCTGGACGTGCGGCTCCAGGCAGGCGTCCAGGTAGGCGGCCATCCCCGCGCGGAGCCGGTCCGCGGGCGTCCGGGGGGCGGCCAGCGCGGCGGCGGCGCAGCGGTCCGCGACCTCCTGCTGGACCTGCCGGTAGGCCGCCTCGAACAGGCTCTCCTTGTCGGCGAAGTGGTGGTACAGCGCGCCGCGCGTGACCCCCGCCGCCCGCACCACCGCCGTCGTGGACGTCCCGGCGAAGCCGTGCTCGGTGAACAGGGCGACGGCCGTGTCCACGAGCCGCCGGCGTGTCGCGTCGCCCTGCTCGACCTTCCTGCTCATGCGCTCATCGTAGGGAGCCGCCGGGCGTGCCCCGGAAGATCACCGGGCGTGCGCCGGAGGGGACCGCCGGGCGCGGGGCCGGGGGGGGGTTGCGGGCGGGCGGCGGCGGGGGGGGAGCGGGGGGGGCCGGCGGCACAAAGGGAGAGGGGGGGGGGGGGGAGAGTGTGGTGTTGTTGGGGTGTGTTTAGGGG
>NZ_JBFAOF010001133.1:0-2078 GCF_040675125.1 Spirillospora sp. NPDC049652
GGCCGCCTCGAGCAGGCGGCCGTACCGGCTGAGGACGGGCCAGCCGTCCCGGACCAGCCGCGCGAACGCCTCCTCCGGCGGCCCGTCGTCGCCGGCCCCGCCGATCGCGGACATGCTCGCCTCGATGGCCCGCGTGAGGACGGCCCGGACGAGGTCCTCCCGCGACGGGAAGTGCGCGTACACGGTGACGCGCCCGACCCCCGCGGCCTTGGCGATGTCGCCGACGCCGACGTCCGGCGCGCGGGCGAGCAGGTCGGTCGCGGCGTCCAGGATCGCGGCGGTGTTGCGTTCGGCGTCCGCGCGGCGGCGCGTGGGTCCCGCACTCGGCATGGCCCCAGCGTACCCCGTAAGTCGAACAACGGTGTTGGACTTATGGGTGCGAGGGAGTACGTTAAGTCGAACAGCACTGTTCGGTTTATCGCCCGAGGAGCACCCCGATGGCCCACCCCCACGCCGCGCACCCCGAACCGCCCCCGCACTCTCCCGGCACAGCGCACTCACACCAAGCCGCGCACGCACACCCGCTCCACCCCGGCCACCGTGAGGACGCCGCGCCCGGCGAGACCCCCGACCCGCGCCGCTGGCGCGCGCTGGCGCTGCTGAGCGTCGCCCAGTTCATGCTGGTCCTGGACGTCACGGTCATCAACGTCGCGCTGCCCGACGCCGGCGCCGACCTGCACCTCGGCCGGACGGCCCTGACCTGGGCGGTGACCGCCTACACGCTGTTCTTCGGCGGCCTCATGGCCCTCGGCGGGCGGCTCGCCGACGCGTTCGGGGGCCGCCGCGTGCTGCTGACCGGCCTGGCCCTGTTCACGCTCGCCTCGCTCGCCACCGGCCTCGCCCAGAACGCCGCCCTCCTCCTGGGCGGACGCGTCGCCCAGGGGATCGGGGCCGCGCTGCTGTCCCCGGCGGCGCTCGCCGCCATCACGACCGGCTTCCACGGGACCGAGCGGAACAAGGCCCTCGGCGTCTGGGCGTCCCTCGGCGGGATCGGTTTCGCCGCCGGGGTCCTGTTCGGCGGCGCGCTCACCGCCGGACCCGGCTGGCGCTGGGTGTTCTTCGTGAACGTCCCGGTCGGGCTCGCGCTGCTCGCCGCCCTGCCCGGCGTCCTGCGCGCGCCGCGCGCCGCCGCCTCGCGCGGCCTGGACCTGCTGGGCGCGCTCACCGTCACGGCGGCCACCGGCTCGTTCATCTACGGGATGGTCCACGCCGGCGACGCCGGGTGGTCCACGCCCGGCACGCTGCTGCCGCTGGCCGCCGCCGTCCTGCTCTACGGGGCCTTCGCCGCCGTCGAGCGGACCGTCCGCAACCCGCTGGTGGACGTCCGCATGCTGGCGCGGCGCCCGGTCGTCACCGGGGCGCTGCTGATGCTGGTCGCGTCGGGGCTGCTGATCTCCATGTTCTTCCTCGGGTCGCTCTACCTGCAGCACCTGCGCGGCCTCGGCGCGCTCCGGACGGGCCTGCTGTTCCTGCCCGCCGCGTTCGCCACCGGCGCCGGCGCCCACCTCGCCGCGCGCCTCGTCGGGACGGTCGGCGCCCGCCCGGTCGCCTTCGGCGGCCTCGCGCTGGTCGCCGTCGGCACAGGGCTGCTGACCGCCCTGCCGGAGACCGGGAGCGTCGCCCTGCGGTTCCTGCCCGGCATCACGATCGCCGCGGCCGGAGTGGGCCCGGTGTTCGTCACCGCCACCACCTCGGCGCTCGCGCATGTCACGCATGCCGAGGCCGGGCTGGCGTCCGGGGTCGTCAACACCTTCCACGAGCTGGGCGCGGCCGTGGGCGTCGCGCTGGCCTCCACGATCGCCGCCTCGGGCCTCGCGGCCGCGCCGTCGGTGGACGGCTTCACCCGCGCCTACACGGTGTTCGCGATCACCGCGGGGGTGGCCGCAGTCCTGTCCCTGTGGCTCGTCCCGCCCGGAAAGCCGCAGATGACCGGAGGCCCGCACGTCCACTGAGCGCCCTCGGACCCCGGCCGTCGCGGGTCAGGGGGTGTCCGGCCGGACGGCGTGCGCCAGCCGGACCGCGATCTGCCCGGCCGCGAACAGGCGGGTGAACCGCTCGCCCTCGCCGTCCGGCAGGGC
>NZ_JBFAOF010001134.1:0-2074 GCF_040675125.1 Spirillospora sp. NPDC049652
CGGGCCCGCCGCCGCGCCGCCTCCCCCGCCCCGGCTCGCGCCCGCCGCGACCAGGCACGACCTCCCCCTCCCCCGCCGCGAGGACGACGACGAGGACTGGATCTACAAGGACTGACCCCCGGACGGGGGAGGGAGGTCGCGGACGGCTACTGGTCGGCGCGGTGGCCGTTCGGATGGGCGTTGGGGTGAGGGGCTTGGGGGTGGGCGTCGCCCGCCCCGGTGTCGGTGTCGAGCACCGGGTCCAGGGCGGTGTCGAGCCGGAAGTCGAGGTCGATGGCGTAGTCGAGGACGGCGCGGTCGGCGGGGATGACGATGTCGCGGCAGACCTCCATCACGCGCGCGCCGGAGATCATGCGGCGGGTGATGGTGAAGACCGGGACGCCCGCGCCCATCCCGAGGGTCTCGACCTCCTCCGGCGTCGGCATGCGCGCGCCGACGGCCTCCTCCACCCGGGTCGGCGGATGGCCGAGGTAGACGAGCTGGGCGAGGGTGCCGCCGGGCCACGGCTCGCGCGCGGGGTCGGAGACCGGGGTCTCGGCGACCAGGTCCCACGGCAGGTAGTTGACCGAGATCTGCTGTGGGTCGCCGCGCGCGTAGAACACGAACCGGCGGCGCAGCAGCTCGGTGCCGACGGGCAGCTCGAACAGCGCGGCGAGATCGGCGGTGGCCTCGGTGCGGGTGAACTCGCGGTCGAGCCGGTAGTCCTGCCAGCCGATCCGCTGGTCGTGGGTGAAGGTGGTGGCGGGCGCGGCGACCGGCGCGGTGAACCGGCGGTACCGGTCCATGGCGATCCGGCGGACGGGCGGCGCGTGCCGGACGATGGTGCCCGCGCCGCGCCGCGACTCGATCAGCCCCTCGCCGCGCAGCAGCCCGAACGCGTGCCGGACGACGATCTCCGAGACGCCGAACTCGTCGCCGAGCTCCCGCATGGTGGGCAGGCGCGAACCGGGTGGATAGGTGCCCGAGCGGATCTGGTCGCGGAGGGTGTCGGCGATGCGCAGGTAGGCCGGGCGTTCGGCCACGGGCTCACCTCCCTAGGCACTGTCCGTGAGGGGACGGTCCACTTACGGACAGCTTGACACCTCTTCGACCGAGTAAGACTTTTGTATACAGAACCGCCGCCCGGGGGAAAGGACGACCTTGATGGGCGACTTCGAGGATCTGAAGACGACCATCGAGCGCGAGCATCCGGGTTGGCTGGTGTGGCGCAGCGACGCCGGGCGGTGGTACGCGACCCGCAGCGGCGATCTGACCGACGCCCAACTCCAGGCCGGATGTGCGATGACCGTGGCCGCCGACGACTCCGGCGGTCTTCGCGAGCTCCTGGCCGAGCAGTCCCGCCGGGACGGCGGGCAGCGGTGAGGAGGGCCTCCGGGGCACCGGACGGGCCGGCCCGGGCTCGGGGGCGGGCCGGGCTCTCCTCTGCCGGGACGACAGTGACCTGTGGCGCTGAGGTGACACAGGAGTGGAGCTCTGGTCGGTGGGGTGGACGTCACCTCCCGGGCCAGAAGGACGTGACCGCACGGATGACACATCGGCGCGACCCCATCGAGAAGTCGTGTCGTCCGTGCGGTCGCGCGGGACGGTTCTTCCGCCCGTGACCGCCGTATCCGCCGCATTCTCCTGACGCACACATCCCACCCGTCCCGTGGCGACTTGGCGAGGATTTTGCCAGGCGCGAGCGGCCGCGACGGGCCGCCCCGCGGAGGCGGGTAGGAGACGTCGTGCAGGGGACGCAGCCCGGTCGTACGGGTGCGGGTTCCGGGAGGCCGGGCCCGGGGGTTAGTCAGATATGACGGCCGATTGAAGGGCGGGGCCGAACCCGGCCCTCGTCCGCGACGTTCTAAGAGACGTGCGCGCATGACGCCGACCACGGGAGGCGCACATGGACGTTCCGTCGCGGGCCCACGGGCCGGGGGAACCGGGTCGCACCGCGCCGCCGCGCGGACGGCGCGGAAGGCACGGCCGGCGCAGGCCCCGCCGGGGGCCGGCGTCCGTCGTGCTCTTCGCCGCGCTGGCCGGGGCGCTGACGGCGGTGCTGCTCGTGTGGGCGACGGGCTGGCAGGCGGGCGGG
>NZ_JBFAOF010001135.1:0-2074 GCF_040675125.1 Spirillospora sp. NPDC049652
CTCACCCCCGCCGACGTGCAGGAACTCGGCAAGCCGTACGGCCGCTGGGCGGGCTGATCATCGAGGGGGCCGCGCTCGGCTGGACGTCCGGGCGCGTGCTCGGCTGCGCGGCGGTCGCCGCCGCCGCGCTCGCCCTGTTCGTCGCGCACGCGCTGCGCGCGGACGAGCCGCTGATCGACGTCCGGTTCTTCCGCAGCCTGCCGTTCTCCGGGGCGACCCTCATCGCGATCAGCGGGTTCGCGGCGCTCGCCGGGTTCCTGTTCCTCAACTCGATCTACCTGCAGAGCGTCCGGGGGCTGAGCGCGCTGCACGCCGGGCTGTACCTGCTGCCGATGGCGGCGGTGACCGGCGTGGTAGCGCCGCTGTCGGGACGCCTCACCGGATCGCGGGGCCCGCGCCTCCCGCTCCAGCTCGCCGGGGTGACGATGCTGGCCAGCGCGCTGCTGTTCGCCGTGTTCGACGGCGAGACCCACGACGCGACCCTGTTCGCCGCCTACGCGCTGTTCGGGTTCGGGTTCGGCATGGTGAACTCGCCGATCACCAACACCGCCGTGTCCGGGATGCCGCGCGCCCAGGCGGGGGTCGCCGCGGCGGTCGCGTCCACCAGCCGCCAGATCGGCCAGGCCCTCGGCGTCGCCGTCTTCGGCGCGGTCATCGGGGTCGCGGGCGCGTCGGCGCACGGCGGCGCGGGACAGGGAGGCGGGAGACAGGGAGGCGGGGCCGTGGCGAGCGCGGGCTTCGTGGACGCCGCCCGGCCCGCCTACTGGATCATGGCGGGATGCGCGGTGGCGGTGCTGCTCCTGGGTACCATCACCACCGGACGCCGCGCCGCCCGTACCGCGGAGCGGGCCGCCGCACTCACCGCGACCGACACGGCCAGGAGCCCGGTGACCACCACATGACCAGCGATCCGTCCGCACCGGACTCCGGGCACGCGCCGTCCCCGTCCCACACCGCGGCCGCTGGCGCGGACGCCGAGTCCGATCCGGTCCGGCGCACCTGGAAGCACCTGCACGAGCTGCTCCACACGCACGGCGACCGGCGTCGCCAGGTGACCGAGGCACTCGGCATGAGCTTCTTCCGCATCAAGGCGCTGCGCCGCGTCGCGCGCGGGCCCGTCGCCCTGCGCGACCTGGCGAGCGAGCTGCTCACCGACCGCCCCTACACGACCCTCGTGGTGGACGACCTGACCGAGCGCGGCCTGGTCGAGCGCATCCCGAACCCGTCCGACCGGCGGTCCAAGCTCGTCCGCGCGACCGAGGCGGGCCTGGCGGCCGCCGCCGAGGCCGAGGCGATCCTCGGCACCCCGCCGCCCGCGATGTACGAACTGCCGCCGGACGACCTCGCCGCGCTCGACCGCATCGTCGTCCGCATCCTCACCGGCCCCGGGACCGGAACCGGGGAGCAGCCGCCCGCACCCGCCTGGTCGCCCGAGTTCTGACCCGCCCGGTTCCCGTCCGCCCGCTCTCGGGCGGACCGCCGGGTCAGGACGGGCGGTTGTGGCCGGCGTCGGTGTCCATGCGGGCCCAGGCGGCGTCCCACAGGTCGTCGCGGTGGCGGTCGCAGCGGCGGCGGACGAGCAGGTAGACGCCGAGGAGCGGGAGCACGACGGCGAGGCCCGCGCCGGTCGCGGCGTACCCCGCGTCGGTGACCGTCCGGCCGTGCGGACGCGGCGGCGTCGTGGCCGTGCCCTTCACATCGACCCAGATCGCGTGCCGCGACCCGGCCTTGGCGTCCTTCCAGCTCGTCAGGACGCCGACGCGGGAGCTGCCGTCCGGGGCCGTCCAGCGGGCGCGCAGCGCCTGGTGGACGTAGCGGTCGCCGGTCGAGCCGACACCGACCGCCTCGGCGGTCGCGACCGTCCGGTAGCGGGCGGCGCGCTCGGTGTGCTCCGCCTGCATCCCGGCCCGGTACGACCAGCGCGCGCACGTCACGGCCGCGAGCGGGACGGCGACCAGCGCCAGCCCGAGCAGCACGAACGCGACGGCGCGCTGGACGCGGTCGACCGGACGGCGCAGCTCGCTCGGCAGCAGGCCCGCTCGGCGCGCCCACCGGAGCGTCCGCGCGCCGGCCG
>NZ_JBFAOF010001136.1:0-2073 GCF_040675125.1 Spirillospora sp. NPDC049652
CGGGCGCGACGATCTTCGTGCCGCCGGTCGCCAGGGCCGCGAGCAGCGGGTTCGGCGGCAGGTTGCCCTGCATGAGCCCGTCGTGGTTGCCGAACGCGGCGAGCCACGGGGTGCGCAGGCCGGTCGCCTTGAACGGCGCGCGGGCCGCGTCCAGCAGGCCGGGGACGCGCGGGAAGCCGTGCTTGGCGATGGCCTGGTCGGTCGCGTACCCGGGCGGCGGACCGTCGGGGTGCCAGTAGGCGGCGCTGTAGCCGACGCCGTCCATCACGCCCTCGTAGCGGCGCCGGTCGCCGGAGTCGGGGGTGATCGGACGGCCGTCGAGCAGGTCGATGATCCAGCGCAGCTCGTTGTACTGCGTGTTGTCGGCGGCGTCGCCGGTGTTGATGGTGAACGCGAGGCCGAGGCCGGTCGCCGGGCCGCGGCCGACCCGGTTCATCGCGCGGACCATCGCCTCGGCGACGTGCGTGGTGAGGATCTCCTGCGGGCGGTAGGCGCCCTCGGTGGGGACGCCGCTCACCAGGTCCTTGATCCGGTCCAGGAACTCGACCCGGCCCGGGGACTGGGCGTCCACGATGTGCACGTCGGTGAGCTGGCCGAACGCCAGCAGGCCGCGGCGGGCGGCGGCCCGGCGGGCGCTCGCGGCGCCGCCGAGGTCGCGGCGGAGCACGTGCGGCTCCCCCGGACCGGCGACGATCCTCCGGTAGCCGCCCGTCCCGGGACGGCCGAGGACCAGGGTCCGGTCCAGGGTCGTCCCCGCGGCCGAGCCGCGGAGCGGGGGCGCGGCGAAGCCGGGACGGGCGGGGAAGGCGGCCAGGCCGGAGACCGCGAGACCCGCGGCCCCCGCTCCCAGCAGGACGCTGCGGCGGGACACGCCCGCCGGCCGGGACGAAGCACGATTCACGAGAGTGAATCAGACCACATGTGCACAGTTACATCAAGGGTCAAATTGTCACATCTCGCACGAAGCGGAACGCCGCGCCCCCGGACGGGGACGCGGCGTGCGGCAGCCACGGACACGGCGTGCGGCGCCCGGCGCGGCGCGCCGGATCCTCGCTGTCAGCCGCGGGTGTGGCCCTCACCTGTGACGACGTACTTGGTGGACGTCAGCTCCGGCAACCCCATCGGCCCGCGCGCGTGCAGCTTCTGGGTGGAGATGCCGATCTCCGCGCCGAACCCGAACTCCTCGCCGTCGGTGAACCGGGTCGAGGCGTTCACCATCACCGCGGCCGAGTCGACCAGCGCGACGAACCGGCGCGCGGCGGGCTGCGAGCCGGTGACGATCGCCTCGGTGTGGCCCGACCCGAACCTGCGGATGTGCGCGACGGCCTCCTCCAGCGACGGGACGACCCGGGCGGCGATGTCCAGCGACAGGTACTCGGCGTACCAGTCCTCCTCGGTGGCGGCGACGACGTCCGGGGAGTAGGCGCGGACGAGCGCGTCCCCGTGCACGGTCACACCCTTCTCATTCAGCGCGGCGAGCGCGCGCGGCAGGAACCGGTCCGCGACGTTCGCGTGGACGAGGACCGTCTCGGCCGCGTTGCACACCGACGGACGCTGCGTCTTGGCGTTCACCAGGATCGACAGCGCCATGTCCAGGTCGGCGGCCTCGTCCACGTAGACCGAGCAGTTGCCGACACCGGTCTCGATCACCGGGACGGTCGACTCCTGCACCACCGAGTTGATCAGCGACGCGCCGCCGCGCGGGATCAGCACGTCCACCAGGCCGCGCGCCCGCATCAGGTGCTTCACCGACGCGCGCGACGTGCCCGGCACCAGCTGGACGGCGTCCGCCGGCACCTCGGTGGCGCGCAGCGCGTCCTGCATGATCGCGACCAGCGCGGTGTTGGACTCGAACGCCGACGACGACCCGCGCAGCAGCGCCGCGTTGCCGCTCTTCAGGCACAGGGCCGCCGCGTCCACCGTGACGTTCGGACGGCCCTCGTAGATGATCCCGACGACGCCCAGCGGCACCCGGACCTGCTGCACCGACAGGCCGTTCGGCAGCACGTAGCCGCGTACGGTCTCGCCGACCGGGTCCGGCAGCGCGGCGACCTGGCGGACGGCCGCGGCGAC
>NZ_JBFAOF010001137.1:0-2071 GCF_040675125.1 Spirillospora sp. NPDC049652
CGTTCGCCCGCTGGCAGGACACCCTCGCCACGGGCCTGGAGAACGCCGGCGCCTCCCCCGTCCGCGCGGCCCGGCTGGCCACCCTCATCGAAGCGGGCGCGTCGTCAAGAGTTCGAGGCCATGCAGGCCCCGTCCACCGGCGGCGTGCTGGCCCCGCGCGGCAACGGCAAGACCATCCGGCTGCCGCAGGGCGCGTCGCTGACCGACTTCGCCGAGAAGATCGGCGCCAACCCGGCGTCGCTGGTGCAGATCATGATGCACCTCGGCAAGATGGTGACCGCGACGCAGTCCGTCGACCCCGAGGACCTGCAGCTGCTCGGCGCCGACCTCGACTTCGACGTGCAGGTCGTGTCCCCCGAGGACGAGGACCGCGCGCTGCTGGAGTCGTTCGACATCGAGTTCGGCGAGGACGAGGGCGGCGAGGAGAACCTGCAGCCGCGTCCGCCGGTCGTGACCGTCATGGGTCACGTCGACCACGGTAAGACCAAGCTGCTGGACGCCATCCGGCACGCCGACGTCCAGGCGGGCGAGGCCGGCGGCATCACCCAGCACATCGGCGCCTACCAGGTCCAGACCACGGTGGACGGCGAGGACCGCAAGATCACCTTCATCGACACTCCGGGTCACGAGGCGTTCACCGCCATGCGTGCCCGCGGTGCCGACACCACCGACCTGGTGGTGCTGGTGGTCGCTGCGGACGACGGCGTCAAGCCGCAGACCACCGAGGCGATCGACCACGCCACCGCGGCGGGGGTCCCGATCGTGGTCGCGGTCAACAAGATCGACGTCGAGGGCGCGGACCCGACCAAGGTCCGGGCGCAGCTCACCGAGTACGGCCTGGTGGCCGAGGAGTTCGGTGGCCAGACCCAGTTCGTGGACGTGTCCGCCAAGCAGGGCACGAACATCGAGGGCCTGCTCGAGGCGGTCGTGCTGACCGCCGACGCCGAGCTGGAGCTCACCGCCAACCCGGACATGCCCGCCCAGGGAACGGCCATCGAGGCCCACCTGGACAAGGGCCGCGGTTCGGTGGCGACGGTGCTGGTCCAGCGCGGCACGCTGCGGGTCGGCGACTCGATCGTCTGCGGCGTGGCCCACGGCCGCGTCCGGGCGATGCTGGACGAGAACGGCAACAACGTCGAAGAGGCGCTGCCGTCCCGTCCGGTGCTGGTGCTCGGCCTCAACGCCGTGCCCGGCGCGGGTGACAACTTCCTGGTCGTCGAGGACGAGCGGGTCGCCCGGCAGATCGCCGACAAGCGCACCGCCCGCAAGCGCAACGCCGAGCTCCTGCGGTCCCGCAAGAGCAGCTCCCTCGAGGAGCTGTTCAAGGACCTCGAGCGCGGCGAGCGGGAAGAGCTGCTGCTCATCCTCAAGGGCGACGTGTCCGGTTCGGTGGAGGCGCTGGAGGACTCGCTCCTCAAGATCGACGTCGGCGACGAGGTGTCCCTCCGGGTCATCCGCCGCGGCGTCGGCGCCATCACCCAGGACGACGTCAACCTGTCGCTGGCCTCGGACGGCGCGGTCATCATCGGCTTCAACGTGCGTCCCGAGCGGAACGCGCAGGAGCTGGCCGACCGCGAGGGCGTGGACATCCGGTACTACTCGGTCATCTACCAGGCGATCGAGGAAGTCGAGGCGGCCCTCAAGGGCATGCTCAAGCCGGAGTTCGAGGAGCACCAGCTCGGCACCGCCGAGATTCGCGAGATCTTCAAGGTCCCGCGGATCGGCAACATCGGTGGTTCGATGGTCACCTCGGGCATCATCCAGCGCAACGCCAAGGCGCGCCTCGTCCGCGACGGCGTCGTGGTCGCCGACAACCTCACGGTGTCGTCGCTGCGCCGCTTCAAGGACGACGCCACCGAGGTCCGCGAGGGCTTCGAGTGCGGTATCGGTGTCGGCTACAACGACATCAAGCTCGGCGACATCGTCGAGTGCTTCGAGATGCGGGAGAAGCCGCGCGACTGATCGAGCCCCAGGGCCGGGTTCCCGCCTGACGGCGGCGCCCGGCCCGCAGGCCCGTGTGAGCGCGACATCGCTTCACGGCCGACCGCGCGGGTCCCGCCACCGGCGGGGC
>NZ_JBFAOF010001138.1:0-2068 GCF_040675125.1 Spirillospora sp. NPDC049652
GGCCTTGAGGTCGAGCGAGGCCGACACCGGGACGACCCCGACCGTGAGCCCGCCGTCCACCTCGGCGAGCAGCGTCTTGAAGATCCGGTCGTGCGCGACGCCGAGGGCGTCGGCCGCGGCCTCGCCGTAGGACTCGGCGTCCGGGTCGACCTCGTAGGGGTGCAGTTCGAACCCGATCCCCGCCTTGGCCGCCGCCACCGTCGCGGGGGTGCCGGTGCCGCCCTGCTGCTTCTTCCCCTTCGCCATGCGCCCAGTCTGCCGCACGAGACGATCAAGCCGCGCCCGGACCGGAACTCAGTTGGGGTGGTAGGAGACGTCGAGGAACTGCCCGGCGGGGATGGTCGGCAGCGCGTCCAGCAGCCGGGTCTCGCGCAGCAGCAGGTCGCGTTCGGCGCGCAGCCGGTTCGCGGCGTCCTCGGCGGCGAGCAGCCGCTGCTTGTCCGCCGGGTCGAGCACGGTCGCCGCCGCGACCAGGTAGGACAGCGCGACCGGGTCGCCCGGGAGCTCGGCCGGGTCGTCCGCGTCCACCCCGGCGGCCGTGAGCCGGTGCCGGTACAGGTGGAACAGCCGCCGGACGCGCCGGAGCAGGTCGTCGCCCACGGTCCCGGGCTCCTCGGGCAGGAACTCGACCTCGCCGCTGAGGTAGGGCCGGGAACGGTCCAGTTCCTTCAGCCGGAACCGCCGTCCGCCCACGGTGACCACGTCGTACCGCCCGTCCGGCAGGGGGACGACCTCGTGCAGTTCGGCGACGCAGCCGACCTCCGCCAGCCGCAGGGGCGCGGCGGGCGGACCCGCGCCGACCAGACCGCCAGGGCCGCCGCGACCGGTCTCTCCGCCCTCGCCGGCCCCGGCGGTCTCGCGGCCGGCCTCCAGCGCGACCACCCCGAACCGGCGCGGCTCGGGGCCGTCCAGCAGGTCCGACAGGAGCGTTCGGTAGCGCTCCTCGAACAGGTGGAGCGGCAGGACGACACCGGGGAACAGGACGGTGCTCAGCGGGAACAGCGCGAGCCGATCGGTCATCGCGTCCCTCCACAACGCTCCCGCCCGGGGCCCCGTGCGCGGTGGGGGCCCTCCCGCCAGACTACGTCGCCGGGCCCGGCGTGGGCAGCCGCGCGCCGGGCACCGCTTGGTGGCCGGAACGGGGCATGGCTTTGTGGTCGCGTTGGGCGGCTCCGGGTAAAGCCGCTGGTCGCGGCCGTGCGGGGTGATTAGCGTCGTTCCACGTCCCGGAGGGTTCGCCCTCTGGAAAGACCTGGAGACGCCCGAACGACGATGTGGCTCAACCTGGTGATGATGGGAACGGCGAGCCTCGCCGTGGGGTTCGTGGCGGGCTGGATCACCGCTTGCCCGCGCCGGTGGGACGCGCACTTCTGCGACGAGGCCGAGCGCGGGCGGCCGTCCGCTGATTCCGGGCGAGCAGTCCACTCCCGCGGATTGGCCGTTTCACGGAGGCGGCCGCGCGATTAGCGTCGAAGGCATGAGACTGCTGGTCGTCGACGCGTTCACCGAACGCCCCTTCGGCGGGAATCCCGCCGGTGTCTGCCTCCTGGACGCCCCCGCCGACCCCGCCTGGATGCAGCGGGTCGCCGCGGAGATGAAGCACTCCGAGACGGCCTTCGTCCGGCCGCTCACCGGCCCGGACGCCGACCCGGAGGCCGATTTCGAGCTGCGCTGGTTCACCCCGCTCGTCGAGGTGACCCTGTGCGGGCACGCGACGCTGGCCTCGGCGCACGCCCTGTTCAGCACGGGCGCCGCCGCGCCGGACCGGCCGCTCCGGTTCCGGACGCTGCACAGCGGCGTCCTGACCGTGGCGCCCGCGCCCGGCGGCGGCCTGGCGATGGACTTCCCGGCCTGCCCGCCGGAGAAGACCCCCGAGCCGGACGGGCTGTCCGCCGCGCTCGGCGTCCCGGTCGCCTGGACGGGCCGGACGCCGATCGCCGATGTGTTCGCCGAGGTCGCCGATGCCGAGACCGTCCGGACCCTGACGCCGGACCTCGCCGCGCTGGGCCGGATCGACGGGCGCGGGGTGATCGTCACGGCGGCCGCCGAGCCGGTCGATGATCAGGCC
>NZ_JBFAOF010001139.1:0-2066 GCF_040675125.1 Spirillospora sp. NPDC049652
GTCCCGGCCCGCGAGCCCATCCCGCTCACCACGGCCCGGGCGATCGCCGGATGGCGGAACCGGTCGCCCTCCACCAGCCCGGTCCGGCGCAGCAGGTCGTGCGCCCGCCGGACGTCCTCGCCGTCCCGGCCGGTGAGCTCGCCGTGCAGTTCGGCGGGGCTGCCGGGAGGGAGCACCGCGAGGGCCTCCGCCGGGCCGGTCGTGCCGGACCGGTGCAGGCAGGCGAGGACCGCCTGCCGGAACGCGTCGCCGAAGACCGGGCCATCGTGGCGCCCGGCGGCGCGCCCGTCCTCGGCCAGCGCCCGGACGAGCCGGGGGTTGCCGCCGGTCGCGCGGCGCGCCTCGTCCGCGAGCGCGCGGGCGGTCGCGGGGTCGTAGTACTCGGCGAGCAGCGCCGCCACCCGCTCCCTCGGCAGCGGGCCCAGCCGCAGCCGGCGGGTGCGGGCGGAGTAGAGCAGCTCGGTGTGCGGGACGCGGCGGGCCGGGCCGGTCGGCGGGTACTCGGTGAGCACCAGCAGCAGGCCCGCCGCCTGGGGACTGCGCGCGAGGTGCAGCAGGAACTGCAGCGAGGCCGCGTCGGCATGGTGCACGTCGTCCACACCGATCACCACCCGGGCGCGTCCGGCGACCCGCAGCAGCACGGCCTCCAGCTGCGTGAACACCGGCGTCGGCACGGACACGGCCGCCCCGCCCGGCGCGGCGGCCCGGAGCACGCCCAGCCCGTCCGCCGGGATGCCGTCCAGCCCGTCCGCGGAGATGCCGCCGGCCCCGTCGCCGGGCCGTCCGCCCGTACCGGCGGCCGGGAGCCCGCAGGCATGGCCGGCGGGGCCCGCGTCCCAGCCGGCGGGCGGCGGCGGGCCGTCCCAGCCGAACGCCGGAAGCCCGCCCCCGCTCGGAGACGGCAACCCGTCCGAGGAGGGCAGCCCGCCCGCGCCACCGGACGCGAGCCCTTCCCCGGCGAGCGCCGCGAGCCCCTCCTGGGCGATGGAGTCGAGTCCGCACGAGGCGATGCCCGGCAGCGCGTCCGGGAGCGCGTCCGGACCGTGCGCGGCGGACCGGGCCGCGGCGATGAACGTGCCGTCCCGCAGCAGGCGCTCGGCCAGGGCGACCTCGCCCGCCTCCAGCGCGGGACGGGAGAAGAGCTGGCCGGCGGTGCTGAACGGGATGTCGCTCTCGGCGCTGGCGCCCGCCGCGCTGAGGAACACCGCCCCGGTGGCGGCCATCCCCTGGCCGAACCGGTGCAGCAGGTTCGTCTTCCCCATGCCCGCGGCGCCCTCGATGATCACGATGTCGGGGGCGGGGGGCAGCCCGGGGCGCTCCGCTCCGGCCAGTGCGACCAGTTCGTCCGGCAGTTCGACGACGCCCATGCGGCGCCCTCCCCCCTGTGCGCGGTGTGCAGGCCTGGGGGCCGTCCCGGTCCGGCTCCGCGCACGCCCCGTGGACCGGTCGGCGGTTGGATCGTCGCATCGCGCCGACATCGAGACAAATCACCTTTCGCACCCGGACCGTGGCACACCGCGACCATCCAGGCGCTACCTGCGCACTTCTCCAACCCGCGCCCTGGAGCGGACGAAGGTTATTCACGCCGTCCACATCCCGCGCCCGCCGGCCCGTCACCGGCCGCCCGCGGCCGTCCGCGGGCCACCGCCGGGCCCGCCGGCGAGCCGGCCGTCAAGCCTGGACACCACCCCCCGGACCTGCGGCTTCCGGGCGGTTCCGGCCGGGGATGACGTGGCGCTCGTGACGTTACGTCGCTGTGACTTCGCCCATGGTCTACTCCTCGCGTCATCCCGCCGAAGGGCGACGAGGACGGGCCGCGTCCCACGGAGCGTGGCCATCGAGGCACGGGGGGCACGCATGGAACTGGTCGAGCGGGGTGCCGAACTGGAGACGCTGAGCGGGCTCTACGCCGAGGCCGCCGCCGGGCGCGGGCAGGCCGTCCTGATCAGCGGTCCGGTGGCGTTCGGCAAGACGGCGCTGGTGCGCGCCTTCGCCGACCGGGCGGTCGCCGCGGGCGCCCTGCTGGTCGGCGCGGCGGCGGCCCGGACCGAGGCCGTTCCCCCGCT
>NZ_JBFAOF010001140.1:0-2062 GCF_040675125.1 Spirillospora sp. NPDC049652
CTGGAGAACATGTACGGGCCGGGCACGGTCTGGGTCGTCGGCTGCGCCCCCACCGCGCTGCAGGAGATCGTCGAGCGCGGCGTCCGGCCCGCGCTGGTCGTCGGCCTGCCGGTCGGCTTCGTCGGCGCGACCGAGTCCAAGCAGGCCCTGCGCGACAGCGGGCTGCCGCAGGTCAGCAACATCTCCGAGAAGGGCGGGTCCGCCGTGGCGGCCGCCGCCGTCAACGCACTGCTCTACTACGAGGGGGACCCTGAGTGAACGCGCCGCTGCTGCTCGTCGGGCACGGAACGCGATCGGAGGACGGCGTCGCCGGCTTCGGCCGCCTCGTCCGGCGGCTCGCCCGCCGCATGGACGGGACGCCGGTGGCCGGAGGCTTCATCGAGCTGTCCCGCCCGCCGCTGACCGAGGCCGTCGCCGGGCTGTACGCGGACGGGCACCGGCACGTCGCGGCCGTCCCCCTGGTGCTGGTCGGGGCCGGGCACGGCAAGGGCGACATCCCGGGCGCGATGGCGCGGGAGACCGTCCGGCATCCAGGGCTCTCCTACACCTACGGGCGTCCACTCGGCCCGCACCCGGCGCTGCTCGCCCTGCTGGCCGAACGGCTCGACGCCGTCGCGCCCGAGCCCGGCACGGCCGTCCTGCTGGTCGGGCGCGGCTCCACGGACCCGGACGCGAACGCCGAGGTCCACAAGGTCGCGCGGCTGTTCTGGGAGGGACGCGGCGCGGGCGGCCCCGACCAGGGCCCCGGCCTGTCGGCGGTCGAGCCCGCGTTCGTCTCGCTGGCCCGGCCGAGCGTCCCCGAGGGACTGGACCGGCTGCGCCTGCTGGGCGCGGAGCGGATCGTCGTGCTGCCGTACTTCCTGTTCGCGGGCGTCCTGCCCGACCGGGTCGTGGACCAGTCGCGCGAGTGGGCCGCGTCACACCCGGACGTGGACGTCCGGTGCGCGGAGGTCATCGGCGACTGCGACGGTCTCGCCGACCTGGTCGCCGAGCGGTACGCCGAGGCCCTGCGCGGCGACATCCGGATGAACTGCGACACCTGCGTGTACCGCGTCGCCATGCCCGGCTTCGAGGAGAAGGTCGGCGCGCCCCAGACCCCGCACCACCACCCGGACGACCCCTCCGGCCATGGGCATGGCCACGGGCACGGGCACGGGCACGGGCACGGGCACGGGCATGAGCACGGGCACGTTTCCGCATGGTGAGGCGTTGGGGTACTAAGTGAACCTTGAGGCACTGACCAGCGAAGATGTCGATCTCTCCCACCACGGCGACGCCGAGGTGGGCGACGGCCTCCGCGACTTCGCGGTGAACGTGCGGACCGCGACCCCGCCCGCGTGGCTGGCCGACCGCATCCGCGCGTCGGTCGCGGGCCTCGCGGCCTACCCCGACCCCGCGCCCGCGCGCCGTGCCGTCGCGCGCCGGCACGGCCGCTCGCCGGACGAGATCCTGCTCACCTCCGGGGCCGCCGAGGCGTTCGTGCTGCTCGCGCGGGTCCTGCGGCCGCGCCGGGCCGTGGTCGTGCACCCGCAGTTCACCGAGCCCGAGGCCGCGCTGCGCGCCGCCGGGCACGAGGTCGAGCGCGTCCTGCTCGGCAAGGACTTCACCTTCGACCCCGCCGTGGTCCCGCCCGACGCCGACCTGGTCGTGATCGGCAACCCGACCAACCCGACGTCGGTGCTGCACCCGGCGGCCGCGATCGCCGCGCTCGCCCGCCCCGGCCGGACGGTCATCGTCGACGAGGCGTTCATGGACTGCGTCCCCGGCGAGCCCGAGAGCCTGGCCGGACGGCTGCCGGCGGGGTTCGTCATCGTCCGCAGCCTCACCAAGACCTGGGGCCTCGCCGGGCTGCGCGCCGGATACCTGCTCGCCGCCCCCGGCCTGGTGTCCCGGCTCGCCGCCGCGCAGCCGCTCTGGGCCGTCTCGACGCCCGCGCTCGTCGCCGTCGAGGCGTGCAGCACCCCCGAGGCGCTCGCCGAGGCGGACGCGTGGGCCGCCGACATGGGGGCCGAGCGCGACCGCCTCGCCGCCGAGCTGACCTCGCGCGGCCTGTACGTCGTCC
>NZ_JBFAOF010001141.1:0-2060 GCF_040675125.1 Spirillospora sp. NPDC049652
GCCCGAGCCGCCCGAGCCGCCCGAGCCGCCCGAGCCGCCGGAGCCGGTGCTGTGGTGCGACGGGCCGCCGGACGGGGCGGAGCCGCTGCTCGGGGCCGACGCGGATCCGGAGGGCTCCGACGCCGTCGCCTTGCCGGTGACGTCGATGTTGCAGGCCGAAAGGCTGAGCGCGAGCGCCGCGGCCGCACCGGTGAGCAGGATCTTGCGCATGGGGGGAGCTCCCAACCTCGGGGCACGGTCTCCGTGATCGTGCTGTACGGGGTGTGATGCGAGCACCGTCCCGGGGGTTGGTGCGACGCGACGTGATCAATCCGACCCGCTTCGCACCGAACCCGCGCCCGGAATCCGGCGTCTGGATCTCCCGAGGGCCCGAAGAAGTTCACGCCTTCGGCGATCCGTCGCCAGATGAACGCCGGACCCGGCGTCCGACCCGCAGCAAGGGCGGCCCTTTCCCCAAGGCACACTCATCTCGTTACGCGCCTTCGCGCGACCGGAGAGCTCCCTGACCCCGAAAAGCCGGTAATTGCACCTGGCGAAATTCTGATCGCAGCCGGGCACCGAATTGCAGCTTGGGCCCCACCGCACAATTCGGGGGTTGGCTAAAATATGACAAATATCGTAAGTAGTGGTGGGGGTGGGGTATGGCCCGGCCGCGGTCGGGTAGGCGGGCGTTATGAAGATAGGTTACAAGCTCGCGGCCGAGGCGTTCGGCCCCAAGGAACTGGTCGCGCAGGCCGAGCGGGCCGAGCAGGCCGGGTTCGATTTCGTCGAGATCAGCGACCACTACCACCCGTGGGTGGAGGAGCAGGGGCACTCGCCGTTCGCCTGGTCGGTGCTGGGGGCGATCGCGGCGAACACCACCACGCTCGGCCTGGCCACCGGGGTCACCTGCCCCACCGTCCGGTACCACCCGGCGATCATCGCCCAGTCGGCCGCGACCGTGGCGGTCATGTCGGACGGCCGGTTCACTCTCGGCGTCGGCTCGGGCGAGCGGTTGAACGAGCACATCGTCGGGACGGGGTTCGCCGAGTCCGTCCGGGTCCGGCACGAGATGCTCGTCGAGGCGCTGGAGATCATCCGGCTGCTGTGGCGCGGCGGATACCGGTCCTATGAGGGCAACCACTACCAGCTGGCCGCGGCGCGGGTCTGGGACCTGCCCGAGCAGCCGCCGGTGATCGCCGTCGCGGCGGGCGGGCCGCGGGCGGCGCGGCTGGCCGCCGAGCACGGGGACGGCCTGTTCGCCACCGAGCCCGATCCGTCGCTGGCCGAGGCCTACCGCGCGCACGGCGGCAGCGGCCCGCACTACGCGGAGATGCCGATGTCCTGGGCGAGCGACGAGGAGACCGCCGTCAAGGCCGTGCACAGGCTGGGGCGCTGGTCGACCGGCGGCTGGCCGGTGATGGCGGAGCTGCCCAACCCGCCCAGCTTCGCCGCCGCCTCCGAGACGGTCAGGGAGGACGACATGCGCGAGGCCATGCCGTGCGGGCCTGACGTGTCGCGCTATCTGTCCAGCGCGCAGTCCTATGTGGACGCGGGCGCCGACCATCTGGTCATGCAGAACTGGGGTCCCGACCCCGAGGGGTTCATGGAGTTCTACCGCAGCGAGCTCGACGAACGGCTGCGCGCCATGTCCCCGTCCTGAGGCGTCCCCGGCGTCCGGGCTCGCGGGGCGGCGCGGAAGGCGCGGCGGTAGGCGCCCGGGGTGGTGCCGACGGCGTTGAGGAACCGCCTGCGCAGGTTGGTGGCCGAGGAGAGGCCGACGCGCCGGGCGACGGCGTCCACCGGAAGGTCGGACGCCTCCAGCAGGTCGCGGGCGGCGGCGATCCGCCGGGCGAGCAGCCACTGCCCCGGGCTGGTGCCGAGCTGGTCGGTGAACCTGCGGGTGAGGGTGCGCGCCGACACGCCCGCGCGGGCGGCCATGTCCTCCACGGTCAGCGGCTCGCCGAGACGCTCGCCGGCCCATTCCAGCAGCGGCGCGAGCGTGCCGTCGATCTGCGCCGGGTGGGGCGGCGCGGAGTACTGCAGCTGGCCGCCCTCGCGGTGCGGCGGCATGACCATGG
>NZ_JBFAOF010001142.1:0-2050 GCF_040675125.1 Spirillospora sp. NPDC049652
GTCCGCTCGGTCGACACCTCGACGGGGCTGGTCACCGTCGAGGCGGGCCTGCCCCTGCACACGCTCAACCGGACGCTGGCCGAGCACGGCCTCGCCCTCGCCAACATGGGCGACATCCAGGAGCAGACCGTCGCGGGCGCCCTGCAGACCGCCACCCACGGCACCGGCCGCGACGCCGCCGGGCTCGCGTCCCAGGCGCACGCGCTGGAACTCGTCCTCGCCGACGGCTCGGTGGTCACCTGCTCGCGCGACGAGCGGCCCGACCTGTTCGACGCCGCCCGCGCCGGCGTCGGCGCGCTCGGCATCGTGACCGCGATCACCTGGAAGACCGTCCCGGCGTTCCTGCTGCGCGCCCAGGAGCAGCCGATGAAGTGGGACGAGGTGCTGGCCCGGGCGGACGAGTTCGACGCCGCCAACGAGCACTTCGAGTTCTACTGGTTCCCGCACACCGAGGGCTGCCTCACCAAGCGCAACAACCGCGTGGCGGGCCCGCCGCAGCCGCTGTCGCGGTTCAAGGGCTGGCTGGACGACGAGTTCATGTCGAACTCGCTGTTCGAGGTGATCAACAGGGTCACCCACGCGGCCCCGGCGCTCACCCCGTCGGTCAACCAGGTGTCGGCGCGGGCGCTCGGCGCGCGCACCTTCACCGACACCTCCTACAAGGTGTTCACCAGCCCCCGGACCGTCCGGTTCAAGGAGCAGGAGTACGCGATCCCGCGCGAGCACCTGGTGGACGCGCTGCGCGAGGTGCGGGGTCTGTTCGCCAAGCGGGACTGGAGGATCAGCTTCCCGATCGAGGTCCGGATGCTGCCCGCCGAGGACGCCTGGCTGTCGATGGCCCACGGCCGCCGCAGCGCGTTCATCGCCGTGCACGTCTACCACCGCGACGACCACCGGGACTACTTCCAGGGCGTCGAGGACGTCCTGACCGAGATGGGCGGCCGCCCGCACTGGGGCAAGATGCACACCCGCGACGCCGCCTACCTGGAGACCGTCTACCCGCGCTTCAAGGACTTCCGGGCGATCCGCGACGAGGTCGACCCGGACCGCCGGTTCGCCAACCCCTACACCCGCCAGGTCTTCGGCGACTGATCCCACCGGACGCGCCACGACGAACGGGCCGGGCCGCCTCTCGGGGAGCCCGGCCCGTTCGGCTTTTTCGGCCTGCCGGCTTCGGCCGGTTCTGGTCGCCCTCAGTTGCCTTCCTGAACGGGCGCCTGCAGTCCCGGCTTGCCGGTGGCGGGTCCGCCGCCGGTCTGGCCACCGCCGCCGGTCGGCGGGGAGGACGGCTCGTTCGTCGGCGTCCCGCTCGGCTCCCGCGTGGGCGTCGGGCCGGTGCTCGGCGACTCGCTCGGCCGCTCGCTCGGACCGCCGGTCGGCTGGTCCGTCGGCCGGTCGGTCACCTTGTCGTCCGGGCCGGTCGTGCCGGGCGCGGACGGCTCGTCGGTCGGCTGCCGGGACGGCTCGTGCGTGGGCGTGTGGCGCGTCCCCTCGTTCTGGCCGCGGATCACGTTGCCGATCGTCCCGCCGGCGCCCTTGACCCCGCCAAACGTCTGGTCGGTGAACGACTCGTAGGCCGTGATGCCGCCGATCACGACGGCGAACACCACCACCGCCGACGCCGTCAGCATCTTCCAGCGCTGCTGCGCCCAGACGAGCGTGTCGTCCAGCGCGGCCTTGACGGACGCCTTGCGCAGGGCCTCCTCGCCCGCCTCGGCCACCAGGTCGTCGGCGACCGCCTGGGCGGGCGGCCGGTCCAGCCGCGTCTCGTCCATTCCGGCCGCCTCGTGCCGGGCGGCCTCCAGCGCGGACGCGTCGAACCGCGTCGCGTTCGGATCGCCGGCCAGGGCGGACGGGTCCAGGCGGGTCGCGTTGGGGTCGGCGCCCGGCGCGGACCGGCGGGACGGGTCGTCCAGCCGGGTGCTGTTGGGGTCGCCGCCGCCCCAGCCACCTGACGGCGCCGCCCCGTACCCGGGACGCGCCCCGTAGCCGGGTGGCGCCGCGTGTCCGGGAGGCGTCCGGTGGCCAGGTGGCGCCCCGTGGCCGGGCT
>NZ_JBFAOF010001143.1:0-2046 GCF_040675125.1 Spirillospora sp. NPDC049652
GGCACGTCCGGCCGTCCGCACCACGGACGTGGACGGCGATCCGTCGGACGCCGGCGCGGCCGGGCCCAGGGTGTCGCCGCCGCCCCCGTCGCCCTCGCCGTCCTTGGCGGACGGGCGGCTCCTGCCGTTCAACCGGCTCTTGTCGCCCTCGGACGCGTCCGGCTCGGCCGGCCCGTCGGACGGAGCGGACGGAGCGGAGGGCACGACGCGCGTCCGGTCCCCGTAGACCGCCTCGGCGATCTGCGAGACCAGCTCGGCGGGCAGCGGTCCGCCCGCCGCCGACACGACGGTGACCTGCGCGGCCCCCGTCCGGCGCGCGGCCAGCAGGATCCGGCGGCCGAGCGCCGCCGTCTCCGCCGGGGAGCCCCCGAGGCGGCCGAGCAGCGGGACGTCCAGCCGGCGCGCCACCCGGCGCTGCCCCGGCACGGTCGGCCGGACCATCTCCGCGACGACCGCCGCGAGGATGCCGAGCACCAGCCCGCCGAGCCCCGCGACGACCGTCATCATCACCTTCGGGTCGGTCCTGGGCGCGGCGATCGCGGGCTGCGCGACCGACGCGTTCCCGGCCGTGCTGAGCTGCGTGCGCAGATCGCTGCGGCTGGCCCGCAGGTCGGTGAGCTGGGTGAGGATCCGGTCGGTGGGCGGGCCGGGCGAGGCGTCCGCCTGCTGCTTCTCCAGCGAGGTGATCTGCTGGTTGATCTGGTTGAGCTGGTTCTGGATCGCGCTCTGGTTGGAGCTGTTGATGTCGCGCACCGTCTCGGCCGAGACCGTCTGGGTCAGCTTCAGCGCGACGGCCGGGTCCGGGTCCTTGACCGACAGCTCGACGACCGTGGACGTCCCGAGCCCCTTCACGGTGATCTGCTTGGCCACCTTGCCGGGGTCGCGGGCGAGCCGGCCGTCCTTGATCACCTTGGCGAGCAGGTCGTGGCCGGTGGCGAACGCCTTGACGGTGCTGACCGCCGCGCTCACCCCGTTGTCCCCGGCGGCCCCGGCGGCGGCCCCGCCCGGCACGACGATCCGGGCCTGCGCGGCGGCGGGCGGCGTCCTGCCGTCCAGCAGCGCGTACACCGCGAGCAGCGGCGCCACCGTCGCGACCAGCAGAAGCGCCCAGTAGGTGCGGATCACCCGGGCGGCGACCTCGTCGATCTCCACGGCACGGCCCCCTCGCCTGTCCTGACACCGCGAGCGTAGGAAGGGTGCATAAAGATCGAATCGCCCACAAATACGACTCGGCTACGTCGTTTGCGGGGGGCGGGTCAGGGCTCCCTGGACGGACGCATCCCCGCGCACATGGCGGGGGGCCGGGCTCCTCGGGCGGACGCATCCCCGCGCGCGGCGGTCAGGGCTCCTCGGAGGGGGCGCATCTCCGCCCCGTGCGACGGTCAGCGCTCTTCGGACGGGCGCATCTCCGCCCGGGCGGCTGTCAGGGCTCCTCGGAGGGGCGCATCCCGGCGCGCGGCGGTCAGGGCTCCTCGGAGGGGCGCATCCCCGCGCGCATGGCGAGCGTGATCGCCTCCAGCGCGGAGTGCAGGTCGAGCTTGGCGAGCAGGTTCTGGGTGTGGGTGCGGACGGTGTTGGCCGACAGGCCGAGCCGGTCGGCGATCTCCGCGCGGTTCAGCCCGTCCACCATGCACTGCAGGACCTCGCGCTCGCGCGGGGTGAGGTCGGCGAGCAGCCGGTCCGCGCCGTCCGGCTCGGGACGCCCGGACAGGAGCCGGCGCAGCACGTCGCCGAGCAGGTCGGGCGGGATCCAGCCGCCGCGCCGCGCCGCGTGCCGGACGACGCCCGCGACCCGCTCGGCCCGCTCGGTCTTCGACAGGAACCCGACCGCGCCGCGCCGCACGCAGCGCACGATCGTGTCCACGCCGTCCGCGGCGGTGAGCACGACGACCCGCACGTCCGGGTGCCGCTCGCGCAGCCGGGCCAGCACGTCCAGGCCGTTCTCCGGGCCGAGAGCGGTTGGATGACCGGAAGGTGTTGTGCGGGATCCTGTTCGTGCTGCATACCGGGATCCGGTGGGAGTTCCTGCCGCAGGAGTTGGGGTTC
>NZ_JBFAOF010001144.1:0-2035 GCF_040675125.1 Spirillospora sp. NPDC049652
CGAACGCCTCGACCATCACGCAGTCGCCGTCGGTGGGGTCGCCGAGCCGGCCGAGCGCCATGGAGAAGCCGCGCTCGGTCTCGCCCTCGCGCCACTGGTCGGCGCGCTGCACGATGCCGCCCATCTCGGCGGCGGAGATCTGCGAGTGCCGCCGGATGCGGACGGTGTACCCGGCCCGCTCCACCCGGCGGACGGCCTGCCGGACCTGGCGCATCTCCCGGCCGTCCAGGTTGAACTCGGGCACGTCGATGATCGCCTCGTCGCCGAGCTCCAGGACGCCGAGGCCGTGCCGGCGGTACTCGACGGCGGCGCGCTCGCCGACGCTGACCGCGCCGGGCGTCCAGGAGTGCCGGCGGCACTCGGCGAGCCACGCCTCGATCGCCTGCCCCCAGGACTCGGGGTCGCCGAGCGGGTCGCCGCTGGCCAGGCACATCGAGCCCTGCGCCCGGTAGGCGATGCCCGCCTTGCCGTTCGGGGCGGTGATGAAGTCCTTGTCGCGGCGGAGCGCGAAGTAGCCGAGGGAGTCCTCGTCGCCGTAGCGCAGCAGCAGCTCGCGGGCGCGCAGCTCCTCGCCGGGGCTGAGCACGGCGTCGCCGCGCGCGGGCCGGAACAGCGCCCAGACGGTCGCGACGAGCAGGCCGCTGCCGAGGACGCCGAGGATCAGGTCGACCCAGCCGGGGACGTCCACGTACAGGGTGTGGCCGGTGACCCGGGCGCCGAGGACGGTCTGCAGCGCCGCGTAGAGCGGCTGGGACCAGAACCCGCCGGAGGCGTTCCGGTCGGTCAGGTGCACCAGCAGGGTGCCGAGGACGCCGCTGACCAGCACCATCGCGCCGCCGACCCGCCAGGCCAGGCGGAGGTTGGCGCGGTCGGGCAGGGCGGTGAACTCCTGCCGCGCGGCCCCCACCGCGACCAGCGCGACCACGTAGCAGACCGGGGCGACGTAGTCGCCGGCGCCGAGGGTGAAGTCCGGGTCGGGCGCGATCGTGAAGACCACCGCGATCGCGAGGTAGAGCAGGAAGAACAGGGTGAGCAGGGCCAGCGTGATGCGCCAGGCCGACTTCTTGCGCCGCCGGACGCCGGTGGACACCAGGAGCAGCAGCAGGCCCCAGGTCAGGCTGGGGAGCCAGCTGAAGTAGCCGATCCAGTGCAGCAGCCAGATGGCGTCGAGGTCCTCGATGAGGCCGGCCGACAGCCAGGACAGGATGGACACGACCCCCGACAAGGTCAGGTACCACGTCAATCCAGTCGGAACAGCCTGGATCACAGTTCTGGCGCGCACTCGTCCCCCGACACGGTCTTCGCCGACGGCCCGTCCCGACCGGGCCTTCGAGTCAGCGTACCCGCGCGCCCCCGGCGGCGGTCCGCAGCCGCAGGTCGTGCGCGGCACGCGCCGCCCGGTAGAGCGGCAGCAGCGCCACCAGCACGATCGCCAGCAGGGCCGAGACGACGAGCCCGTCGAGCCAGTAGTGGTTGGCGGTGCTCACCACGACGAGCACGGTGAGGACGGGGTGCGCCAGCCACAGCCAGCGCCAGCGCGTCCGGCAGGCGACGATCAGCCCCACCGCCACGATGATCGCCCACCCGATGTGCAGGGACGGCATCGCCGCGTACTGGTTGGCGACGGTGTCGGTCTGCGGCGCGCCGTAGACCGACGGCCCGTACTCGGCGGCGGTGTCCACCAGGCCGGTGAAGGTGAGCATGCGCGGCGGCGCGAGCGGCACCGTCAGGTGCAGGACGAGCCCGGCCGCGGTGAGCGCGACGACCACCCAGCGCACCCACCGGTAGAAGGCGGGACGGCGCAGGTACATGAACAGCAGGAACGCGGCCGTCGCCGGGAAGTGGACGTAGGCGTAGTAGGAGTTCGCGAGGTGGATCATGGTCTGGCTGTGCAGCAGGCCGCTCTGCACGTCCAGTTCGTTCGGCAGGTGCAGCCAGCGTTCGATGTCCCAGACGTCGCGGGCGTTGCGGAACGCCTCGCCGACGCGCCCGTTGGCGGCCAGGCGGCCCGCCTTGTAGACGCCGAACAGCAGCC
>NZ_JBFAOF010001145.1:0-2033 GCF_040675125.1 Spirillospora sp. NPDC049652
TCCGATCTGGCGGCTGCGTCGCTCGTGTGGGGAGGCCCGTACGGTTCTTGCCCGTTCGGGCGGCGGCGTCTCCGTACGCCGGCGGCTCAGCGCGGCGGCGTCGCGGGGGGGTCAGGCGCCGAGCATCCGGTCCACCAGGTCCCGGTAGCCGCGCAGGGCCTGCCGGAGCCGCTCGGTGTCGGACATCTCCTGCTTCCCGTCGCGGGCCCGTCCGTCGAGCTCGTGCTTGCGCGCGGTGAGCGCCTGGCCGATGGCGGCGACCACCTCGGTGGTCAGCTCGTCGGCTTTGCGGACCGACCCGTCCGGGTCGTCCACGAAGCCGGACTGCAGTTCGTGCCATCGGTCCCGGAAGCGGCTCGCCGCTTCCAGCGGCAGTAGCGTGTCGGTGGTTCCGCCGGCCGCCGTGGCGCCGTTCCCGGCGGCACGGGCGCCGGAGCCGACGCCGCCCACGTGGGTCCCCGCCTCACCGCCGGGCACCTGCCCTCCGGCCACCTGGCCGGCGGACGCGTGACCAGGGGCCGCGTGGCCCGCGGTGGCCTGGCCGCCTGCAGCGTGGCTCACGGGTGCCTGGCCCGCGGGCATTTCCCGGGCCGCCGCGTTACCCGCCTGGGCGTTGCCGCCCTGAACGTTTCCGGCCTGGGTGTTGCCGGCCGCCTCGGTTCCGGGGAGCTTGTGCTCGCCGGTGTCGGATCCCTCTCGTGTACCGGCCTGGCCCCGGTCGGCATGCCCGGCCACCACGCGGTCCTGGGGCTGGGTGACCGGCTCGGACATGGGCTGCCTCCCGGGGGCGTCGGTGCGGCGCGGATCGCGGGTCTGATCGGAACGGTCGGTGGGCATGGCGATCAGCTCCTCGGAGCGGGGCCGCCGCCCCGCTGGTCGGCGACGGGTCCGCGGGCGGTGGCCTCCTGGCCGGGTCGCCCGGCGACCGGCTCCTCGGCGCGTGCGCCGGCCCGCTCGTCGGTGCGTACATCGGCGCGGCCGTCGGCGCGGCCGTCGGCCCGGGCGTCGGCCCGGGTCTCGGCGGGGCCGCCCGCCCCCCGCTCGGCCGGGTCGGCGACCAGGTCCTCGAACAGCGTGCGGTAGTGGACCATGGCCTGCCGCAGGTCCTCGGTCGTCACCTTCTTCCCGCCGCCCTGCAGCCGGATCTCGCGGCCGCGCCGGTAGTGGTCCAGGGTCCGGGCGTGCTCCACCGACAGGTCGGCGGCGCGGTCCTCGAAGTCTCCGTCGGGGTAGCCGCGCTCGTTCATCACCACTTTGACGAGCCGGTCGGCCTGCTCCAGGGCGGCCTCCGGCGCGTCCACGAACTGCTCCTGCACCTGCGTCCACTGCGCGCGGTACTGCTCGCGCCGGCGGGGGTCCAGCTCCCGCAGCGGCAGTTCCTCGTGGCGGTGCTCGCGCTGCGTCAGCTCGCGCTCGGCGGCGGCCTTGCCGCCGTGCCGCTCGACGGCGCGGTCGTACTCGGGTCCAAAGCGCCGGCGCAGTCGCCGGGTGCGGGCCTGCCGGGACGCCAGCAGGGCCGCGGCGATGACCGCGACGACGACCACGACCGCGACGACGACCATGATGGCGGTCGACATTGCGTCCTCCTCGTGCCTCGACTCCGACAAGCGTCGGAACGAACTGTCCGGCGATGCCCTCATACGTCCTGTCGAAACGGACAGGTGTCCGGGGACCGCCCGCGAGCGGTGAATCGGTCAGGACGGATTGATCCGTCAACCACGTATTCGGGACGGGATTCGGTGGTTCGTGGTCTGATGGTCCGGTGACCGCGCCTCCTCCCGGCGCGGCCGGGGCGAAGGTGAGGTGACGCGCGGTGCGGCACGCGGCCGGACTCCTCCTCGGCATCCTGCTCACGCCCGCGCTGCTGGCCGGCGCGGCCTGGGGGTACGCGCAGGCCGCCGCGTCCTTCGACGGCGGCGACCGGGTCATCACCGACCACACCCGCGGCTACGGCGCGTTCGCGCTGATGGCCGCGGTCGGCCTGGTCGCCGGTGTGATCATCGTGGCGCGCTGGGCGTCGCCGCTGGTCTCGC
>NZ_JBFAOF010001146.1:0-2030 GCF_040675125.1 Spirillospora sp. NPDC049652
GCCCGCGCGGGCCCGCGTCCGCCGCGTCAGGGCGCTGGACGCGACCACGAAGGCGAACCCGCCGACGCCGAGCAGTCCGCCGACCCAGCCCGCCGAGGCGTAGCCGAACCCGGCGTCGATGGTGAGCCCCGCGAGGAACGGGCCGATCGTGTTGCCGAGGTTGAACGCGGCGATGTTGGCGGCGGACGCCATCGTCGGCGCGCCCTTCGCGACGTTCAGCACGCGGAGCTGGAGCGGCGCGACGGTGGAGAACCCGGCCGCGCCGAGCAGCAGGATCCCGGCGACCAGCGTCACCTTGTTGTGGGCGGCCGGGATGAACAGGAAGGTCAGGGCGGCCGTCGTGCCGATCGTCGCGTAGAGGGCCGGGACGAGGGCGCGGTCGGCGAACCGTCCGCCCAGCAGGTTCCCGGCGAACACGCCGACCCCGAACAGGACCATGACGACGGGCACCGCGCCCTCGCCGAACCCGGCGACGTCGGTCATCGTGGACGAGATGTAGGTGTAGACGGTGAAGACCGGCGCCCAGCCGAGCACGGCCATGCCGAGCGCGAGCCAGACCTGCGGGTTGCGGAAGGCGGCCAGCTCGCGGCGGAGCCCGCCCTCCGGACGGGCCGTCCGCGGGACGAGCGCCGCGACCCCGATCAGGCCGATCACGCCGACCACCGCGATGGCCCAGAAGGTGGAGCGCCAGCCGTACTGCTGGCCGAGCCACGCCCCGGCCGGGACGCCGAGCACGTTGGCGATGGTGAGGCCGCTGAACATGAGCGCGATCGCGCCGGCCCGCTTCTCGGGCTTGACCAGGTCGGCGGCGACGACCGCGCCGACCCCGAAGTAGGCGCCGTGGGAGAAGGCGGCGAGGATCCGCCCGGCCATCAGCACGCCGTAGGAGGGCGCGAGCGCCGACAGCACGTTCCCGGCGATGAACAGGCCCATCAGCGCGAGCAGCATGCCCTTGCGCGGAAGCCGGGCGCCGAGGGCGGTGAGCAGCGGCGCTCCGACGACGACACCGAACGCGTAACCGGAGACCAGCAGGGCGGCCGTGGGGATCGAGGTGTGGAAGTCGCGGGCCAGGTCGGGCAGCAGGCCGTTCGGGGAGAACTCCGTGGTGCCGATGCCGAAGGCGCTGATGGCGAGGGCCAGCAGGGCGAGAGGCATGGGGATCCCTTCCGGTTAGACTGGTGGGCGTACGCTGGTAACACGCGCAAGCATTAGTTGCATACGGCGGTTACTTGCATACGCTGACTATATGCGCGTGCAAGTAGTGCGCGTCAACCGGGGAAGGGGTGAGCCATGCCACACGCCGACCAGGCGCGTGCCGGAGGGTGGCGGACGCTGGCCGCGCTGCACGCCCGCATCGAGGACGAGATCGAGCGCGCGCTGCAGCGCGAGCACGGCCTCGCGGTGAACGAGTTCTGCGCCCTGCACCACCTGTCCAAGCCGGGCGCGCGCGACATCCGCATGCAGCAGCTCGCCGACGTCCTGGTCCTCAGCCAGAGCGCCACCACCCGGCTGGTCGCCCGCCTGGAGGAACGCGGGCTGGTCACCCGGTCCCTGTCCACCGAGGACCGGCGCGGCATCTGCGCCAAGGCCACCGACGAGGGCCGCGCCCTCATGCTCCGCGCCACCCCGACGCACAACGCGGCGCTGGAGTCCGCGCTCGCCGGGGCCTCGGACCTGCCCGAGCTGAAGCCGCTGGTCACCGCCATCGAGACCATCGGCGGCGACGCCTGAGCCCCCGGCGCCCGCCCTCCCCCGGCTAGCGCAGGGCGGGGGTGGACGCCAGGAGGGCGGCCGTCTCGTCCGCCGTCCCGGACTCGGCGGAGTCGAGGGCGGCGGCGTCCAAGGCGGCGGCGGGCAGGTCGTCCACCAGGCGTCCCTCCGCAAGGACGACGACGCGGTCGGCCACGCGCCGCGCCACCCGCAGGTCGTGCGTCACGAACACGATCGCGAGGCCCTCGTCCCGCCGCAGCTCGTCGAGCAGCGCGAGGACGCGCTCCTGCGTGATCACGTCGAGGCCGGTGGTCGGCTCG
>NZ_JBFAOF010001147.1:0-2030 GCF_040675125.1 Spirillospora sp. NPDC049652
GCGAGAGCGAGGTCGACTCGGCCGCAGCGGCCGCCCGCCGCGCCGCCGTCGACCTGCGCGGGCAGGGCTCGGCCGGTCTCCGCCTGACCGTCGGGAACGTCGTCAACCGCCTGGAGGGCCTGCGGCCGCTGCGCAAGCTGGCCGAGAAGCTCGACTCCGGCGCGATCATCGACAAGTACTCCGACTTCATCGGCGCCTTCAACGGCTTCCACCAGCTGGTGTCCCAGCAGTCGCAGTCGCCCGACCTGGCCAAGGAGGCCCAGGCCCTCGGCGCGCTGGCGAACGCCAAGGACGCCGCGTCCAAGGAGCGGGCCCTGCTCGGCTCGGCCCTGTGGAACCGCTCCTTCGAGCCCAACGACCTGCAGT
Organism: Spirillospora sp. NPDC049652; assembly: GCF_040675125.1. Taxonomy (NCBI): domain Bacteria; kingdom Bacillati; phylum Actinomycetota; class Actinomycetes; order Streptosporangiales; family Thermomonosporaceae; genus Spirillospora; species Spirillospora sp. NPDC049652. Next base: position 367 of record NZ_JBFAOF010001147.1, read on the forward strand.
CGTTCCAGAACGCGCACGCCGAGCTGGAGACCGCGCTCGACGAGTTCCGCAACTCGGCGACGTCCGGGCAGCTCCGGCTGTACGACGACACCGTCACCGGCCCCGAGCTGGACCGCGCGGAGCTGCTGCGCCTGCAGGCCCTCGCCGCCGTGCAGCGCTCGGCCAAGCTGTCGACGCGCCCGCTGAACTCCAAGGACGCCGCCACCTGGGTGACGAACTCCGGCGCCCGCATGGACCGGATGCGCTCGGTCGAGGCCTCCATCGCCGACGACCTGACCGCGCACGCCGACAAGGCCCGCGACGACGCGACGACCGCCGCCATCCGCGACGGCTCGCTGATGGTCATCGTGCTGGCCGCCGTCCTCGGCCTGCTGATCGTCATGGCCCGCTCGCTGGTCCGCCCGCTGCGCCGCCTGAAGGACGGCGCGCTGGAGATCGCCGGCACCCGGCTGCCCGGCCTGGTCGACCGGCTCCGCGACCCGGAGGCCGCCGCCCAGGGCATCGAGGTCGAACCGATCAACGTCAGCTCCACCGACGAGATCGGCCAGGTGGCCCGCGCCTTCGACGAGGTCCACCGCGAGGCGGTCCGGCTGGCGGCCGACGAGGCCGTCCTGCGAGGCAACATCAACGCGATGTTCGTCAACCTGTCGCGGCGCAGCCAGACCCTCATCGAGCGCCAGCTGCAGCTCATCGAGGAGCTGGAGCAGAGCGAGCGCGACGAGGAGCAGCTGGCGAACCTGTTCCGCCTGGACCACCTCGCCACCCGCATGCGCCGCAACAACGAGAACCTGCTGGTCCTCGGCGGCCAGGACCAGGCCCGCCGGTGGAACCAGCCGGTCCCGTTCATCGACGTCGTCCGCGCCTCGCTGTCGGAGGTCGAGCAGTACGAGCGGGTCGAGGTCCGGGTGCACGGCGACATGACCGTCGCCGGCCCCGTCGTCAACGACCTGGTCCACCTGCTCGCCGAGCTGGTCGAGAACGCCACCGTCTTCTCCGACGGCCGCACCCGGGTCACCGTCTCCGGCCAGCGGCTGAGCGGCGGCGGCGCGATGCTGCAGATCACCGACAACGGCGTGGGCATGACGCCCGACGAGCTGGAGCAGGCCAACTGGCGCCTGGCGAACCCGCCGGTCATCGACTTCTCCGCGGCGCGCCGCATGGGCCTGTTCGTGGTCGGCCGCCTCGCCATCCGGCACGGCATCCGGGTGGAGCTGCGCGCCGCGCAGGGCGGCGGCCTCACCGCGTTCGTCATGCTGCCCGACCACGTGGTCAGCCCGGTCGACAACGCCTCGGTCGGCACCCGCGGCGGCGGCACCGCCCAGCTGGAGGGCGCGCCCGTCCCGGCGCTCGCCGCCCCGACCGCGACCCTCGTCGAGGACCGTCCCGGCGCCGGCTACGACGACCCGAACGGGTCGCGTCCGGGCGCCGACGGCCCCCGCTTCGGCGACAACGGCACCCGCTTCGACGGACGGCCCGGCCTGCGCCGCGGCGACACCGGCCCGATGCCCGCCTTCGACGACCAGCGCGACACCGGCGCCGGCCACGGCGTGGACGACCGCGCCGAGACCCGCACCGGCCCGCGCGGCGGCAACCGCTTCGACGGGTACGCCGACGGCCCCGCCGCCCGGCCCGCCGCCCCCCGCTCCGAACCGGACGACCCGAAC
>NZ_JBFAOF010001148.1:0-2026 GCF_040675125.1 Spirillospora sp. NPDC049652
GGCTTCGTGGCGGGGCCGGAGCACGACATGGGATGGATGACGGGGGCGACCGTCCGGCCAGGGCTGCATGAGGATGGCGGCCCGTCGTCGCGCGGGACGGCCTCCAGGTCGACGCGCTCGCCGGTCGTCCGCTCGACCTCGGCGACCGCGTGCGCGAGCGTGGACTGCATCCGGACGCCGATGACGTCGAGCTTCAGCAGCCCCATCGCCTCCACGTCGTCCTTGTCGAACTGGCTCATCGGGAACCCGGCGGCGCTCGGCTCCACCGGCGTCCGGTCGCGCAGCGTCGGGTTGGACAGGATCACCCCGCACGGGTGCAGGGCGATGTGCCGGGGCAGGCCGTCCAGCCGCTCGGCGAGCTTGAAGACCATCGCGAGCTGGGCGTTGTTCAGGTTGGAGCGGCGCAGCTCGGGCAGGTCGGTGAGCGCCGCCCGGATCTGCCGCGCCCGGATGCGCGGGAACGCCTTGGCGATCGCGTCGACCTCCTGCGGCGGCAGGCCGAGCGCCCCGGCCACGTCCCGGATCGCGCTGCGCGCCCGGTAGGTCTCCATCATCGACACGCAGGCGGTCGCGTCCGTCCCGAACCGGCGGAACAGCGCCTCGTAGGCCTCCAGCCGCCGCGCGGACTCCACGTCCAGGTCGATGTCGGGCAGGCCGGGGCGGCTGTCGGCGAGGAACCGCTCCATCACCAGGTCGTGCCGGAGCGGGTCCAGGTCGCCGATGCCGAGCAGGAAGTTCACCAGGCTGCCCGCGCCCGACCCGCGGATCGCGCACCGGACGCCGAGGGCGCGGATGAGCGCGGCGGCGTCCGCGACGGTCAGGAAGTACGACGCGTACCCCTTGCGCCCGATGATCTCCAGCTCGTGCGCCAGCCGCGCCTCGTAGCCGTCCCGGTGCTCCAGGCCGCGCCCGCGCAGGCCCTGGAGGCAGCGCGCGAGGAGCCGCGCGTGCGGCTCGGGCCCGGTGTCGGGCAGGTGGGCCCGGCCCATGCCGAGGTCGCGGCCGGGGTCGAGGACGCACCGCTCGGAGAGGTCCTTGGTGGCCCTGACCAGGGCGTCCACCTCGTCCGGGCCGCAGCCGAGCGCGGCCGACCGGCGCATCTCCTCCTCGGACTTCAGGTAGGCGTGCCCGGTCCGGTCCTCCAGGTGGCGGCGGTGCAGGGGGACGAGCTTGCGCGCCACGTCCAGCACCTGCGCGACCGGATGGTCCGCGCCGTCCAGGTACCGGACGCCGTTGCCGAGGACGGCCGGGACGCCCGCCTCCCGGGCGAGCGCGAGCATCCGCGCCGCGCGCGGGCCGTCCCCCCGCCCGTGGTGGTTGACGATCTCGACGGCGACCTCGGCCCCGGTGGCGCGCCAGGCGGCCAGCAGCGCCGCCGCCCGGGCCCGGTCGCGCGCGGCGACGGCCCGACCGACGTCGGAGTCCGGGCCGAGCAGGACGACCAGCCCGGCGGAGCGCTCGGCGACCATGCCGGGGGTGATCTCGGGCTCGCCGCGCGCGCCCGCCGCGTGCGCGGCCGTGACCAGGCGGCACAGCGACGCCCAGCCCGCCTTGCCCTCGGCCAGCACGACGACCCGCTGCGCCCGCCCGCCGCCGCTGCCGCGAGCGCCGCCTCCCCGGCCGCCGGTGCGGTCGCGTCCGCGTGCGTGGGCGTGGGCGTGGGCGTGGCCGGGGGGCTCGGGATCACGCAGGACGAGGTCCGCGCCGAGGACCGCGCCGATTCCGGCCTCAGCGCACGCCCGGACGTGCCGGACCGCGCCGTACAGGCCGTCCCGGTCGGTCAGGGCGAGGGTGCGCAGGCCCAGCTCGGCGGCCCGGCCGGCGAGCGCCTTCGGGGTGGACGCGCCGTACCGCGCCGAGTAGGCGGACGCGACATGCAGGTGCATGGCGGCCCGTCAATCCCACAGCCGCGAGAGCGTCCAGGCGTCCGCCGCCGTGTCGTGCCGCAGCTCGTACACCCCGGGCTCGCCGCCCGCGGAGGCCTCGACCCGCCAGTACTCGCGCTCGCCCGGCTCGTCGGCGTCCG
>NZ_JBFAOF010001149.1:0-2022 GCF_040675125.1 Spirillospora sp. NPDC049652
GCCGGTCGGGGCCGCGTTACCGGGCGTGGTCGCGTTGCCCGTCGTCGTCGCGGCCCCCGAGGCGGTCGCGTCGCCGGACGGGCGGCCCGCGTACGCCAGCCGCACGTCGTAGTGCTCGACGTCGTAGCCGCCGTTTCCGGCCGCCGGGAAATAGGCGTCCCCGAGCCCGGACGATCCGGGCGCCCCGCCCGCGACCTGGCCCGTCACCTCGCCGATCGCGCCGCCGACCGGTCCGGCGTGTCCGGGGTGGTGCGCCGGCAAGGCCGCGGCGGCGGTCGCCACGGTGGCCGCCGCCGCGACCGCAGTGGTCGCCCGCCACCGGGTCGTGCGTGCTCGTTGACCGTTCACCCGGCCAAGCCTGGACGGCGCGGGCAACCCGGTCCCGTCGCTGGGCCGGGTCTTTGACCTCCCCTTGCCGCCCGTTCACCCTCGCCGGACGCTCGGTCCGCCACGCGGACGGCGCGCCGCCGGTCCCGTCAGACGGAGTTAGCGGCGCTCAGCGGGACCTTCAGAGGGACGGGCGGCGGGGCTGGTACAGCCAGGCGTCGAAGAACGGGCCGAGCTTCTGGCCCGACGCCCGCTCGGCCGTCGCGACGAACTCCGGGGTCGTGCCGTTCGAGCCGCGCTTGGCGGCCGTCCAGGCGCGCAGGACCTTGAAGAACGCCGCGTCGCCGAGCTTGGTGCGCAGCGCGTGCAGCGTCATCCCGCCGCGGTCGTAGACGGCGCGCCCGAACAGGTCGGTGCGGCCGGGGTCGCCGATGCGGACGCCCCACAGCTCGGCCCCGTCCTGCCGGTACAGCCGGTCGAACCGCTGCTGGACGGTCGGACCGCCCTGGCGCTGGCCCCACATCCACTCGGCGTACGTCGCGAAGCCCTCGTTGAGCCAGATGTCCTTCCAGCGGGCGACGCTGACACTGTCGCCGAACCACTGGTGCGCCAGCTCGTGCGCCATGATCGTCTCGTCCGGGCCGAACGAGCCATACACCGGCCGGGTCTGGGTCTCCAGCGCGAAGTCCACGTCCGCGTCGTCGATGACCGAGCCGGTGGACGAGAACGGGTAGGGCCCGAACAGCTTCGCCCACGCGTCGGTGATCTCGGCGGTCTTGGCGGCGACGGCGTCCACGCCCGGCCCGGGGACGGTCGGGTCGACGGCCGTGAGGTACGGGATGCCGCCGGGCGTCCGCCCGCGCCGGACGTCGAAGCGGCCGACGTCCACGGTGGCGAGGTAGGTCGCCATCGGCTGCGCCACGTGCCAGGTCGTCGTGGTCATCGCCCGCCGCCGGTAGGCGATCGTCGTGACGGTCGGCTCGGGCGAGACGCCGGGCGGCTGGTTCGGGCCGGGCTCCTCGCCGGGCCCGCCGCCGCCGGGACCGCCGCCGGGGGGCGGGCTGTTCGGGACGGTCGGCGCGTCCTGCCCGCCCGGGTCCCCGCCGTCGGAGCCGCCGCCGCCCGGCGCCGTGCCGGACGCCGGCTCGCCGTTGGAGATCGCGGTCAGCCCCTCCGGGACGGTGACCTGGATGTCGAAGGTGGCCTTGTCGCTCGGGTGGTCGTTGCTCGGGAACCAGGTGTGCGCGCCGCTCGGCTGGCACGCCACGAACACCCCGTCCCGGGTGCGGATCCAGCCGTACTTGCCCAGCACCTTGTCGCGGACGGGCTGCGGCGTCCCCGAGTACCGGACGGTCGTGACGAACCGCGCGCCCTTCCGCACCGCCTTCCCCGGCCGGACGACCAGCTCGGACCCGGCCCGCTGGTAGCCGGCGGGCCGTCCGTCCACCTTGACCTCCGCGACCGTCAGGCCGGTGAGGTCGAGGTCGAACGACTCCAGCGGCTGCGTCGCGACGGCGGTGATCTCCGCCGTGCCGTCCAGCTGCTTGGCCTCGTCCTCCGGGACGATCGTCAGCTTCAGCCCGTAGTGCTGGACGTCGTACCCGGCGTTGCCGTCGCCGGGCGTGTAGGGGTCGCCCGCCGTGGCGTCCCGGCCGAGGCCGGACGGCTCGGGCCCGGCCGGCCCGGGGTCCTCAC
>NZ_JBFAOF010001150.1:0-2021 GCF_040675125.1 Spirillospora sp. NPDC049652
GGACGTCCAGCGGACCATGTCTCCGGTGCGGTACATGCGCGTTCCGGGGACGAAGGGGCAGGCCACGAACCGTTCTGCGGTCAGCGCCGTTCTGCCGATGTAGCCGCGAGCCAGGCTCGGGCCGGCGATGTACAGCTCCCCCGTCACACCAGGCGGCACCGGCCGTAGCGCCTCGTCCAGGACGTACACGGCCGTGTTCCAGATCGGGCCGCCGATGGTCACCGGCTCGTCCGGCACCAGCACGTCGCTCATCGTGGCGCACACCGTCGACTCGGTCGGACCGTAGGCATTGAACATCCGACGGCCCGGAGCCCAACGCTCGACCAGGCCGGGCGGGCATGCCTCGCCGGCGACGACCAGGTTCACCAGACTGTCCGGCAAATTCTCCACCGTGGCCAGCAACGACGGGGGCACCGTCGCGTGCGTCACGCCCAGATCCGCCAGCAGGTCATCGAACCGGCCCCGAGGCGGCATCCGATCCGGCTCGGCCAGCAACAGCGTCGCACCCGACAGGAGCGCCATGCACAGCTCCCAGAACGCCGCGTCGAAGCCCAACGCGGCCATCTGCGCCACCCGCGAACCCGGCCGGACGCCGAAACGGTCCCTCTGCCAGGCCGCCAGGCTCGCCACACCCCGGTGCGAGACGCCCACGCCCTTGGGCTTGCCGGTCGAGCCGGACGTGTAGATCACATAGGCCAGTTGCCCGAGGGGTATCCGCAGGTCGACCGGGGTGTCGTCGTCGCTCAGGGACGTGAGGAACCGCTCGTCCACCACCAGGGACGGCTCCGAGTCGGCGAGCATGAACGCGATCCGCTCGGACGGATAGGACGGATCGATCGGCAGATAGGCCGCACCCGCCTTCAGCGCCCCCAGGATCACCGCGACCAGATCCGCCGAACGCTCCAAGCGGATGGCCACGACGTCCTCGCGGCCCACGCCGCGCTCGACCAAGGTGCACGCCACCCGGTTCGCGCGTGCGTCCAGCTCGGCGTACGTCCAGTGCACGTCGCCGAACTCCACCGCCACCGCCTCGGGAGTCCGCGCCACCTGCGCCGCGAACAGCTGCGGCACGGAACCGGCCGCGACGCCCCGGGTGGTGTCGTTCCAGTCGGTGACCAGACGGTTCCGCTCGTCCCCCGAGAGCACCTCCAGCTCGCTGACCCGCTGTTTCGGGTCGGCGGCCACCTGCGCCAGCACCCGGACGAACCGGTCGGCGATCCCGCGGACCGTCCTCTCGTCGAACAGGTCGGCGGCGAACTCGATCACGCCTCCGAGCCCGGCCGGGGCGCCGTCCTCGTCGCGGCGTTCCCCCAGTTCGAAGGCCAGGTCGAAACGGGCGGCCATGGCGGCGTCGCTGTGCACCGGGCGGACGGCGACGCCGGGCAGGTTCCACCGCGGTTCGATCTGCGTGGTGCCCTGCAGGTTGAGCGTCACCTGGAACAGCGGGTGCCGCGAGAGGGAGCGGACCGGGTTCAGGTCCTCCACCAGCCGCTCGAACGGCAGGTCCTGGTGGGCGAACGCGCGCAGGTCGGTCTCGCGGACGCGGCCGAGCAGCTCCGCGAACGACGGGTCACCGGCCACGTCCGTCCGCAGGACGAGGGTGTTCAAGAAGAAGCCCGCCAGGCCCTCCAGCGCCGCGTCGCCGCGACCCGCGACGGCCGTTCCGAGCGGGACGTCCGTGCCGCCGCCCAGGCGGGACAGCACCGCCGCCAACGCGGCCTGCACCACCATGAACATCGTCACGCCGTGCCGCTGCGCCACCTGGACCAGACCGGCATGAACCGCCGCACCGGTCTCCAGGGGCACGTGCCCGCCGCGGAAGGACGGGGTCGCGGGCCGGGGCCGGTCCACGGGCAGCGGGAGTTCCTCGGGGGCTCCTGCCAGCGCCTCGCGCCAGTGGCCGAGCTGCGCGGAGATCAGGCTGTCGGGGTCGTCCAGGTCGCCGAGGACGTCCCGCTGCCAGAGCGCGTAGTCGGCGTACTGCACCGGCAGGGGCGTCCAGTCCGGGGCCGAACCCGCCC
>NZ_JBFAOF010001151.1:0-2019 GCF_040675125.1 Spirillospora sp. NPDC049652
ACGGCGACCCGGCCCGCCGCCGGGCCCGCCGCCGGTCCCGGCGGCGCGGAGGAGGCGGGCGGTGCGGAGACGGCCGGTCCGGCGAAGGGCGGCGCGCTGGCGATCCTGCGCGGGCTCGCCGCCGAGCGCGCCGAGCTGCCCGCCGAGACCGTCGGCGACGGCAGCCGCCTGCTGGACGACCTGCACCTCAGCTCCATCACCGTCGGCCAGATCATGAACCAGGCGGCGCTCGCCCTCGGCGTGAAGCCCGGCAGCGCCCCGACCAACTTCGCCACCGCCACCCTCGCCGAGCTCGCCGAGGTCCTCGACGGCCTCGCCGGATCGGGCGGCGGCGCGCCGGAGACGCCGGTCGTCACCGGCGCGGCGTCCTGGGTGCGGGCCTTCTCGGTCGACCTGGACGAGGCGCCCCTCCCGGCCGCGCCGGACGAGGCGTCCGCCGGGGAGCCCGGGCTGTGGCAGGTGTTCGCGCCGGACGGCCACCCGTTCGCCGCGCCGCTCGCGCGGGCGCTGCGGGAGGCGCGGATCGGCGGGGGCGTGCTGGTCTGCCTCCCGCCGGACTGCACCGAGGCCGACCTCGGGCTCGTCCTCGACGGCGCGAAGACCGCGCTCGGCGGATCGCGGTTCGTGCTCGTTCAGCAGGGGCGCGGCGCGGCGGCGATCGCCAAGACGCTGCGCCTGGAGGACCCGAACGTCAAGGTCACCGTCGTGACGGTCCCGCAGAACGCGGGCGCTGACGCCGACCCGGACGCGGGCGCGGACTCCGGCGCCTCCGTCGTGCCGTGGGTGGTGGCCGAGGCTGCGGCGACCAGCGGGTTCAGCGAGGTCCGGTACGGCGCGGACGGGGTGCGGCGCGTGCCGACGCTGCGTCCGATGCCGGTCCGGAACGCGCGGTCGTCCGCCCCGCTCGGCGCGGACGACGTCGTGCTGGTCACCGGCGGCGGCAAGGGGATCACGGCCGAGTGCGCGCTCGCGCTCGCCGAGGACACCGGGGCGGCGCTCGCCGTCCTCGGCCGCTCCGACCCGGACGCCGACGCCGAGCTGGCCGCGAACCTCGCGCGGATGACCGAGCGCGGCCTGCGGGTCCGGTACGTCCGGGCGGACGTGACCGACACCGCCGCCGTCCGCGCGGCCGTCGCCGAGACCGAGCGCGAACTCGGCCCGGTGACCGGCGTGCTGCACGGGGCCGGACGCAACGAGCCCGCAGCGCTCCACAGCCTGGACGAGACCGCGCTGCGCGGCGCGCTCGCCCCGAAGGTCGGCGGGCTCCAGGCCGTCCTGGAGGCCCTGGACACCGGGCGGCTGCGGCTGCTGGTCACCTTCGGCAGCATCATCGGCCGCGCCGGGCTCGCCGGGGAGGCGCACTACGCGCTCGCCAACGAGTGGCTCGCCGAGCTCACCGAGGCGGTCGCCGGCTGGCACCCGGACTGCCGCTGCCTCTGCATGGAGTGGTCGGTCTGGTCGGGCGTCGGGATGGGCGAGCGGCTGTCGGTCGTCGAATCCCTCGCCCGGGACGGGATCACCGCGATCCCGCCGGACCGGGGCGTCGCGCTCATGCGCCGCCTGCTCGCCGACCCGGACGCCCCGCCGGTGGTCGTGGTCAGCGGCCGCACCGGACGCGTCGACACCGTCCGGCGCGCTGCGGCCGAGCTGCCGCTGCTGCGCTTCCTCGGCCGCCCGCTCGTCCACTACCCGGGCGTCGAGCTGGTCACCGAGGTCGAGCTGAACGCGGGCACCGACCACTACCTCGCCGACCACCTGCTGGACGGCAACCTGCTGCTGCCCGCCGTGTTCGGGATGGAGGCGATGGTCCAGGCCGGCACCGCCGCCGCCGGGCGCACCGACCTGCCGGTGATCGAGGCCGCCGAGTTCGAGCGCCCGGTCGTGGTGCCGCCGGACGGGACCACCGTCGTCCGGGTCGCGGCGGCCGTCACCGGGGACGGCGTCGTGGAGGTCGCGCTGCGCAGCGCCGAGACCGGCTTCGCCGCCGACCACTTCCGCGCCCGGCTCCGCTTCGACGCC
>NZ_JBFAOF010001152.1:0-2011 GCF_040675125.1 Spirillospora sp. NPDC049652
CCGTGCGGACCTCGCCCGCCGCCGCCAGCGCGACCGCCGCCGCGTCCAGGCTGTTGACGTGCGCGACCGGACGGCCCCGCAGCGCCGAGGTCACCCCGCCCGCCAGCGCCTTCAGCACGCGCGGGTCGCGCAGCTCGATCGCCGTCGCGGGGAAGACCCCGAGGACGCGGCGCGGACGCACCCGGATCCAGCCGCCGCTCTCCAGCTCGTCCCGGACGGTCCGGACCATCCGCCGCGCGTCCTTGCGCACCCAGTACGGCCACGGTCGCGGGCGGGTGGCGCTGATCTGCGCGACCACCCCGTACGGATCCGGCCCGGGCGTCCCGGCGACCGGCTTGCCACGTTCCTCGCCGAGCCGCCCGTCCAGGAAGAGCTCGGTGAGCGCGGCGGCCCGCAGGACGTATCCCAGGCGCTCCCCGCGCAGGGTCAGGCGCTGCTTGCGCGTGTCGTAGGCCAGCAGGAACATCCGCTGGGGCAGTGTCTCGGGGATCGCGACCATCTGACTCGTCCTCTACTCTCCGGTGCTCCGGCTCTACTCTCCGCCCGGATCCCCCGCTGGGTCCCCGGCCCTTCCGGCGGTGCCCGCACCGCCGTCCTCGTCCTCGTCCTCGTCCTCGTTCTCGCTGTCGTTCTCGTCTCCGGCCTTGGCCGGGCGCCCGGGCCTGCGCATGCGGCCCGCGTCCTTCGGCATCCGGCCCGCGTCCGCGAGCGCGCGCCGGAGCAGGAACTCGATCTGGGCGTTGGTGCTGCGCAACTCGTCCCCGGCCCACCGCGCCAGCGCGTCGTGCACGGCGGGATCGAGCCGCAGCAGGATCTTCTTGCGCTCGGTGGCCACGGGTTACTGGTAGAGGGAGCCGGTGTTCACGATCGGCTGGGCGTCGCGGTCGGCGCAGAGCACGACCAGCAGGTTGCTGACCATCGCGGCCTTGCGCTCCTCGTCCAGCTCCACCACGTGCTCCTCGTCGAGCTTGGTCAGCGCCTGCTGCACCATGCCGACCGCGCCGTCCACGATCCGCTGCCGGGCCGCGACGACCGCGCCCGCCTGCTGGCGGCGCAGCATCGCCTGGGCGATCTCCGGCGCGTACGCCAGCCGCGTGATCCGGGACTCGACGATCCTCACCCCGGCGGACGCGACCCGCAGCGCGATCTCCTCGGACAGCTGCCCGGTGATCTCGTCGGCGTTCTCGCGCAGCGAGGTCCGGTCGGCGGCGTCGTAGGGGAAGGCGCCCGCGATGTGCCGGACGGCCGCCTCGGTCTGGAAAGCGACGAACTCCACGAAGTCGTCCACCTCGAAGACCGCGCGCGCGGTGTCCTCGACCTGCCAGACGACGACCGCCGAGATGTCGATCGGGTTGCCGTCCAGGTCGTTGACCTTCGCGATGCCCGTCTCGTGGTTGCGGATCCGGGTGGACACCCGGCGGCGCGCGGTGATCGGGTTCACCCAGCGCAGCCCGTCGGTGCGGACCGTCCCGCTGTAGCGGCCGAGCAGCTGGAGCACGCGGGCCTCGCCCGGCGCGACCGCCGTCAGCCCCGCCGCGACCGCCAGCCCCGCGAACAGGACCAGGACGCCGGCGACGCCGGCGACCACCGATCCCGTGCCCTTGGACACCACGCCCGCGACGAAGGCGGCGATCCCGCCGAGGATCAGCAGCAGGGCGAGCCCCGCCATCGGCCATCCGTTCGTGTCGCGGGCGGGCCGCTCGGCGACCTTCGGCCGGGGCATCTCCACCTGTGCTTGTTCCATCGCTCCTCCTTGGCTATGGCACCAACATAGCAAAGTGATATCACTTTTCCAACCGGTGGAGACGCCGACGGCCCGCCGGAGCGGGCCGTGAGGGGTCGGTCAAGCGCGGTCAGCGGGCGCTCTCGAACTCCGGCTCGGCTCCCGCGTCCTCCTCGATGACCTTCGGGACGGACCGGAGCGTCACCAGCGCGGCAGCCGCGACCAGGGCCGCGAACCCGGCGCTGACCAGCAGCGCGGCGTGCATGCCGTCGGTGTAGGCGGTCCGCG
>NZ_JBFAOF010001153.1:0-2009 GCF_040675125.1 Spirillospora sp. NPDC049652
GTAGTTAAGCCCCTCAGCGCCGATGGTACTGCATGGGAGACTGTGTGGGAGAGTAGGACGCCGCCGGACTTATATTGGGTAGGGCCCGCCACAGTCGTGGCGGGCCCTACTTCTTTCCCATGCGTTATTCGTGGGTGAAAGGCCCCGCCACTCTCGTGGCGGGGCCTTTCTCATTTCGGTTCGGGGATTGAGGGGGGCGGGTTCTGCGGCTTGTGGTGACGTTGAGGTTGGCGGAGCGACGAAGGCATTTGGCGGTGCGACGAGGGCATCACGCTCATCGACGTGGGGCTGCCGGGCACTGGGGAGACCTGCAGCGTGAGCTCGGCTCGCTCGGCAAGTCCGCCGACGACATCCGCGGGCTCATCCTGACCCACGGCGAATTTGACCATCTCGGCTTCGCCGAGCGCCTTCGGAGGGAGCACGGCGTGCCGGTGTTCGTGCATGCCGAGGACTCGGTCCGCGCGCGGACGGGGGAGAAACCCAAGACGGCGATGGGCCCCATGCGCCTCGGCCCCGCACTCGGCTTTTTCGGCTACTCGATCCGCAAGAACGGCCTGCGCACGCAGCACGTCGGCGAGGTCACCGAGATCCGCGACGGCGACGTCCTGGACCTGCCCGGCAGCCCCGTGATCATCGGTATGCCGGGGCACTCTCCGGGAAGTGTCGCGGTGCACGTCCCGCTCGCCGACGCGCTCTTCGTCGGGGACGCCCCGACCACGCGGCATGTCCTGACCGGCCGCGAGGGACCGCAGCCCGCGCCCTTCACCGACGACCCGGAGACGGCGCTCTCGTCCCTCGCCCGGATCGCCGAGTTGTCGGCGTCCTGGGTGCTTCCGGGCCACGGCGCCCCGTGGAGGACGTCACCGGCCGAGGTGAGCGGGGCGGTAAGGAAGGACGCCGTCTGACGCGATCGCGGTCGCGCTGGTCTGGGAGCCGCGGGGCCAGGCCAGAGCCGGGCGAACGACCGATTTGATGCGACTCTCTTGTAATTGCGACTAGTTTGCAACAAGGTGGAGGGGTCTCACTCGATCCCGCGAGGGCGGAGCCGTCCCATGTCCCACCTGGTGCCCGAGAGCAGGCCGCAGCGCGTCATCGCGGCGTCCAACTTCCTCTACACGCTGGGGAGCGGTCTCTACCTCACCGCGGGGGTCCTGTACTTCACCGAGGCGGTGCGTCTGCCGGTGGGACGGGTGGGGCTCGGCCTCGGGATAGCGGGGCTGGTCTCGCTGGTGGTCGGCATCGGGGTGGGGCATCTGGCGGACCGGGTCGGAGCGCGCGGGGTCTATGCGGCGACCCTGCTCGTCAGGGGGACGGCGGCGGCCGCGTTCACCCTGGTCGACGGATTCTGGTCGTTCGTTCTCGTGGTGTGCGTCGCGACCGGCGCGCAGGCGGCCGGGCTCGCGGCGCGCAGCCCCCTCGTCCGGCGGTTCGGCGGGGAACGGCCTCAGGAGTTCCGGGCCTATCTGCGCGCGGTGACCAATGTCGGGATCTCGCTCGGCGCTCTGCTGGCGGGCTGGATCGTCACGGTCGGCACCACGTCCGCCTATCAGCTGCTCGTGCTCGGGCTGGCGGTGGCCAACATCCTCGCCGCGGCTCCGCTGGTGCTGCTGCCGAAGGTGGAGCCGCAGGCGGCGGCCGGCGGACCGCGGTGGACCGGTTTGCGGGACCGTCCTTATCTGCTGCTCACGGCGCTGGACGGGGTGATGGCCGTCCAGTTCAAGGTGCTGACGGTGGCCCTGCCACTGTGGCTGGTGGCGTCGACGGCCGCGCCGCACTGGCTGATCGCGGGCACGATGATCACCAACACCGTCATCGTCGTGGTGCTCCAGGTGCGGGCGAGCCGCGGCATCGACTCGCCGGCCGCGGGCGGGGAGGCGTACCGGCGGGCCGGGGTGGCGTTCCTGGCGTCCTCCGCGTTGATCTCCCTGGCGGCGGGGCTTCCGGCGTGGGCGGCCGGAGGGCTGCTCGTCGGCGCGGTGGTGGTCCACTCGGTGGGCGAGCTGTGGCAC
>NZ_JBFAOF010001154.1:0-2009 GCF_040675125.1 Spirillospora sp. NPDC049652
AGCGCAGCCGGGCGCGCAGCGCCGCCCCGGCCTCCGGCCACTCGGTGTCGATCATGGCGTAGACCGCGGTGTCGCGGAACGTGCCGTCCGGGCGGAGCCGGTGCTTGCGGTGGAAGCCCTCGAAGGACGCGCCGAGCCGCTGGATCGCCGCCCGCGACCGCTCGTTCAGCCGGTCGGTGTGCCACCCGACCCGCACCGCGCCCAGCTCGTCGAACGCCCGCTCCAGGAGCAGCAGCTTGGACTCGGTGTTCACGCCCGTCCGCTGCCAGCGCGCCCCGATCCACGTGTGCCCGATGTACAGGTTCCGGTGCGCGGGGGCGATCTCGTAGTAGGACGTCGTCCCCGCGACCTCTCCGGTCGCGGCGTCGATCTGCGCCCACGGCACGCGCTCCCGCCGCTCGTAGGCGGCCAGCGCGTCCGCGACGAAGGCCCGCATCCCGGCGAGGTCGGCGGGCTGCCGGGAGCCGAGCCACCGCCACACCTCGGCGTCCTTGCCCGCTTCGAGGAACCCCTCGGCGTGCTCCTGCGACAGCGGCTCCAGCCGCACGTAGCGGCCGGTCAGGACGGGGCGTTCGTACCAGGCGTCGTTCATGCCCCAGACGTTAGGCGTGGAAACGGACACCCGAAACGGCCACTTGAAGCCGTTTTCCAGAAACCACTCCGCGCCCCGGGCCCCTGGGAGGCCAGGGGAGGCCCCCGGCCGCCGGCGCCGGGAAAGCGGTAGGTGCCGTCCACGAACCGCCCGGTAGCATGTGCGGGACGCGACTGGCGCAGTCAAGGTGGATTCGACCACCGGGGAGCGAAGACGGACCGGACACCGCGCGCCTGGGTGCCCGGAGGTTCGCAGACCGGGGCCGCCCCTGCGCGGGTTCCGGCGAGATCGCTCGGAGGTACCCATGACCGCGAACATCCTGGACGGCAAGGCGACGGCGGCGGAGATCCGCGCCGACCTGACCGGGCGCGTGGCCGCGCTGAGGGAGCGGGGCATCGGCGTCGGGCTCGGCACCGTCCTGGTCGGGGACGACCCCGGCAGCCACGCCTACGTCAACATGAAGCACCGCGACTGCGCCGAGGTCGGCATCGAGTCGATCCGCCGCGACCTGCCCGCGACCGCCACCCAGGACGAGGTGGAGCGGGCCGTCCGGGAGCTGAACGAGGACCCCGCCTGCACCGGCTACATCGTCCAGCTCCCGCTGCCCAAGGGCCTGGACGAGTTCCGCGTGCTGGAGATGATCGACCCGGCCAAGGACGCCGACGGCCTCGCCCCGATCAGCCTCGGCCGCCTCACCCTCATGCAGCCGGGCTCCCTGCCCTGCACGCCCAAGGGGATCGTGGAGCTGCTGCGCCGCTTCGACGTGCCGCTCGCGGGCGCGGAGGTCGTGGTCGTCGGCCGCGGCATCACCGTCGGACGCTCCCTCGGCCTGCTGCTGACCCGCCGCACCGAGAACGCGACCGTCACCCTCTGCCACACCGGCACGCGCGACCTGGCCGCGCACACCCGTAACGCGGACATCATCGTGGCGGCGGCCGGAGTCCCCGGCCTCATCACCGCCGACATGGTCAAGCCGGGCGCGGCCGTCCTGGACGTCGGCGTCTCCCGGGTGGACGGCAAGCTCGCCGGGGACGTCGCCGACGACGTCCGCGAGGTGGCGGGCTGGGTGGCCCCCAACCCGGGCGGTGTGGGCCCCATGACCCGCGCGATGCTGCTCGCCAACGTCGTCGAACTCGCCGAGACCAACGCCCGCTCCTGACGGCAGGCCTCTCCTCGCCCCCGCCCGCTCCCGGCGACCGCCGTTTTTGGCGGTCACCAGCTTTCGGCGGTCGCCCGCTCCTGACGGCGGTGGTCCCGCCGGGGCCGAATCGGCCCCGGCGGGGGGAAGCACGGTCGCTCCGTGGTTGCGCTGCCTCTGCCGGAGCGACCGCGTGATCGTGCGGCCTCGCGGAGGCGACCGGACGGGCATAACTCGCGATGGCGGCCGCGGCGGAGTGGCTGCCGGGGCCGGCGTTCA
>NZ_JBFAOF010001155.1:0-2008 GCF_040675125.1 Spirillospora sp. NPDC049652
CTCGTGCTCCTCCGGATTGGCCGGGTCGCGCTCGGGCCGCGGGCCCGCCTCGTGCTCCTGCGGGTCACGGGAGGCCGGCTCGTGCTCCTGCGGGTCGCGGGTCGGCTCGTGTTCCTGCTGGTCCCGGTTGGACGGTTCATGTTCCCGGGGGTCTCGCGTCGACGGCTCGCGTTCCGGCGAGCCGGACGGGTCGTGCTCGCGGGACGTGGGCTCGTGCTCCGGCGGATTCGCGGGATCGCGCTCCGGGGCGGGGCCCGACTCGTGTTCCTGCGGTTCCCGCGAAGCGGGCTCATGTTCCTGCGGAGGGGCGGAGTCGTGCTCGCCGCTCGACGCCGGGTCGCGCTCCTGCGGCGGGGCGGCGTCGTGCTCCTGTGGGGTCGCCGGGTCATGCTCCTGCGGAGCGGCGGGCTCGTGCTCCTGGGGCGTGGACGGGTCGTGCTCGCCGGTGGGAGAGGACTCGGGGGTCTCGTTCTCCTGCGGCGCGCGGTCCTGCGGCCCCTGCTCCTGCGGGCCCTGCTCCGGGGAGGGGTTGTGCTCCTCGGGGACGTGCTCGACCGGGGGCTGGTCGCTGTGGATGATGCCCTGGTCGTCCATGCGCGGACCGGACGTGGGCTGCTCGCCGTCCGCGGTCGGAGAGGTCGGACGCTCACCGTCGCGCGTGCCGCGGTTCTCGGGACGGCCGCTCGGCTCGTTGCCGGAGCCGGAGCCGGAGGCGGGACCGGAGCCGTTCGGGCGGGCGGAGCCGTCGCCGGACGCGCCCGCACCCCGCCCGTTCGACGAGGACGAGGACGAGGACGAGGACGAACCGTTGCCGCTCGGAGCGGCCCCGTCGCCGCCCGGCATGAACACCGGCAGCGGCGTGATGACCGGCCCGTTCGCGTTCTGCGGGTCGGTGCCCGTGTGGTCGCCCTCGCCGTCCGCGCCGCGGTTGCGGGTGCCGTCCGGCGAGGAGGACGTCGGGGACGGGGAGGCCAGGTTCGGGCCGCGCGAGCCGGGGCCGCCGCCTGCCGGGCCGCCGGCTCCCGTGGGCGACGGCGAACCGCCGGACGGCGACGAGGACGGCCCGGACCCCGAGGGGCCGGAAGAGGAAGGCCCGGAGGACACGGGACCGGCGCCCGAGCCGGAAGGCCCGGACGATGTCGGTCCGGCCGAGGACGGTCCCGAGGGGACGGGCCCGCCCGAGCTCGGCCCGGCGGACATCGGCCCGGACGACGACGGACCGCCGCCCGACGGACCGCCCGAGGGGCCGCCGCCCATGGGGCCGCTGCTCGACGGTCCGCTGCTCGACGGCGAGGTGGACGGCCCGGGACCGCCGTCGTTCGGCATGCCGGACGGGGACGGCCCGGGCGCCGAGGACGACGGCTGCGCCGAGTGGCTCGGCGACGGACCGGAGTCGCCGCTCGGGAAGGACGCCAGGTTGGTGTGCGGGCTGTTGTTCCCGCCGCCGTTCAGCATCGACTCGATGCGGTTCCCGCCGCCCGAGTTGTTCCCGCCGCCCGAGTCGCCGCCGCCGTGCGACGGGGACGGCGAGTTGTCGCCGCCGCCGTTGTGCGACGGTCCGGGAGACGACGGCTGGTTGCTCGGCCCGTAGTCCCGCGTGGACGGGGACGGTGAGTTGTCGCCGCCGTTCGCGTGCGTGGTGGTCGGCCCCGAGGAAGGCGAGGACGACGGCTCGTGCGACGGGGACGACGAGGGGGACGGGGACGGCCCGTCGCCCGCGCCCGAGACGCTCGGCTCGCGCGAGCCGTTCGTGCCCGGTCCTCCGGACGGCCCGGGGTCGCTCGTGCTCGGGCTCGGCGTGTTGGTGGTGGTCGGGTCGGACGTCGGGGTCGTCGTCGGCTCGGTGGACGGGTCCGTGGACGGAGTGTTGGTCGAGTCGGGCGGGTGGAGCCCCTGGTTGTACTCGTTGAGGCCGCCCTTGGCTCCGCCGACCGCGCCGCCGAAGCCGCCCGAGGTGCCGCCCTTCGCGGCGGCCTCCAGGTCGATGTCGCGGCCGTGCGCGACGTCG
>NZ_JBFAOF010001156.1:0-2007 GCF_040675125.1 Spirillospora sp. NPDC049652
CGCGCCCGAAAGGCCGGCGCCGAGCACGGCGTAGCGCGCGGCGGCGTACAGCTCACCCAACGAGAGCCCACCGGAGGCGAGCCGCCACCCGCCTACGGCGAGGACCGTCACCTCCAGCAGCGGAACGGCGAGCCCCGCCTGTACGCCCGCGCGCGCGTTGGCGCGCCACAGCCGCAGCCCGTGTTCGCGGAGGGTCGGCAGCGGGGTGAGGATGCGGCGGGTTTCCAGGTCCGCGGTTCCGGCGGCGGCGATCGTGCGGATTCCGGTGAGGGCGTCGGTCAGCCGTCCCGCGATCTCGCTCTGGGTGCGCTGGTAGCCGGCCGCGTGGACGGTGGTGGCGCGCAGGAAGCCGCGCAGGACGAGGGTGATCGCGACCAGTCCGGCGACCAGCGCGCCCAGCAGCCGCAGGTCGATGAGCGCGAGGGCGGCCAGGCCGCCGATGGTCGGGACGAGCAGGGCGGCCGCGGTGACGAGCGCGGCCGGGGCCTGGCCGAGTTCCTCGGTGTTCAGGCCGATGCGGGTCGCGAGGTCGCCTTCGGGGTGCCGCCGGGTAATGGCCGGTCCCGCGCCGAGGACGCGGTCGAGCAGGACGCGCCGCAGCCGGGCCGCCGCCTCAGCCCCGGTGACGCCGGTCGCCCATGCCGTCAGGACCTCGCAGGCCGCGATCCCCGCGACGGTCGCCGCCGCGCCGGTCGTCCAGGGGTCGTGGAACGTGCCGCCCGGTGCGCCACCGGAGATCAGGCCGTCGAGGGCTCGTCCGATCGCGAAGGGCAGAAGCAGTTGCAGGGCGGCTCCGCCGAGCGCGCCGAGGACGAGGAGGGCCGTCCAGACGCCGCCGTCGCGCGCGGTCCGCGTGACCAGCCGGTCGGCCGCCGTCCGCATCGGTCCTCCTTTCCGCCGGGAAGGTGAGCGCCGCGTGCGGCGCGGTGGAACCGCACCGCACGCGGCGGTCGTGGGCCTTCCGGGTGGCCGTCTTACCGGTGGCCGCCCGGAACCTCATGCCCGGGTGCCGTAGCTCAGTGGCAGAGCGCGAGGCTCAGGTTGCTCGGCGTGTGCGAAGCGCAGGTGGCGACGGTCAGACCGCTGCCGCCGCTGGCGCCGCCGGAGGCGGTGGGGGCCTGAAGGCCCTGCAGGTCGAGAAGTGCCATGGTGGTTGCTACACCTCCTTCCTCTTTCCGAGGGTGGACAGGTTCAGACCGTTCCGGTTCACGTGTGAGGGCTGTCCTTGGCCAGGCTCCCTACGCGGCCGGAAGGGCCGACTATGAGGCCGGACGAGCCGGCCGGTGCGACGGACGGGCCGTCGGCGATGGTGGTCGTGTGGGCGAGGCCCGTGCCCGAGGCCTCGGGTCCGGCTTCGGCCGCGGGTGGCGGGGCCGCGAGGAAGGGCAGCGACGGCCGCCGCTCGTCCAGCGCCGACGCCAGGGCGAGCAGCACCCCGGACGTCCCGGTGGCGAAGTCCATCGACAGCCGCATGAGCTGGTCGCCGGTGAACGCGAGGCCGCCGCCGTAGGGCATGGCGTGCCACCGCAGGCCGCGGATCTGCGCGTCCAGCCTCGGGTCGGGGTGCGTCTCGGGCCGGGCGTGCAGTCCGGCGGCCAGGGCGGCGATGATCCCCGCGCGGCCGGCGAACAGCCCGGACTGGACGAAGTAGCCGGATTCGGCGACCCGGGCCAGCCGGGTGAGCGCGCGTTCGAACTCCTCGTCCCGCCGGTGCCGCAGGTAGCGGGCGACGACGAGGCCGATGCCGACCGACCCCTCGTCCAGGTAGGGCAGCATGCGCCAGCCCTGGTTCACCTGGAGCGAGCCGTCCTCGGCGAGCATGCACCGGCGCAGGTCCTGGCGGATCGCGTCGGCGGCCCGGTCGAGCAGCGTCGCGGGACCGCCGCGTTCGTAGGCGTGCAGGAACAGCAGCGCCGGTCCGGACGAGCCGTGCATCAGTCCGGCGCGCGGATGCTCGCCGCCGCTGAGCTCGGGGACGTCCTCGGGACCGCCGAGGCGGTCGGCGCA
>NZ_JBFAOF010001157.1:0-2006 GCF_040675125.1 Spirillospora sp. NPDC049652
TGCGCGGCGGCGTTCAGCATGTCGAGGGTGTCCAGGTCGGGCGCGCCGCGCTCACCGGCGTTCTGCACCGCCCGGACCAGCAGTTCCCGCCCCTGCTCGCTGAGCAGCCGGCCGACGTCCACCCGCTGCACGCCGGGCCGCGCGGGCGGCCAGGACTCGCCGCCGAAGACGCGGCCGCCGAGCAGGTCGAACCCCCGGAAGGGGTCGTCGAAGAACGATCCGAACGGCGAACTGGTCACGAGGTCCCCCAGACGAGCGGCAACAAGGGGCTCGTTTCCGCCCGACACGGACATAAGACCAGGTCGGGCACCCGGTTGGGTAAACAGCCGCTCAGTCGGCGGGCACGCGGCTCAGTCCTCGGCCGCGCCGCGGCGGGAGCGCCGGGAGCGGGCCTTCTCGCGCGCCTTCTCCTTGGCCTTGTCGGCGGAGGCGCGGGCGCGGCGCAGCGCGTTCTGCGCCCAGGCGAACTCGGTGGCGAGGATCGCCAGGCCGAGGACGATGCCGAGGATGCCGGGCCCGGGAGTGACCATCATGACCACGCCGAGGGCGAGGACGGCGGTGCCCACGACCAGCACGCCCCCGCGCCAGGCGAGGTGCGTCGCGCGGTTGCGCCGGACACGGGCCTGAAATCGCTGCATCCGGCCCGGTCGATCCTTTTCCATGTCAATAGTCACGCTTTTACCCAAGGTCAGGAGGTGACGGCCAAGATGCGGATCATGGCCGTTTTCCGGTCCGGGGCGGACCGGCCCGCCGTTACCTGGGCCGAGTGCGGTCCGTCCCTTGAACACAACGACCCGGCCGGACGAAATGATCCAATTGCCCAGGTCAGCCGCCCAATGTTCTTACGTGATATTGGTCACACGAACACGGGGCGGCGGAATGTTCCCACAACTCGGCCCAGTTACGCGTCATAGATCGCGGGGACATCCGTGAGAGGAGTGAAGTTCCCACCCAACGCCCGCGCGCACCGCGGGACCGACGTCCGAAGGAATGGCCATGAACAGCAGCAGCACCACCGTCTCAGCAGAGCTGGGCCTCCGACTCGTCGTCCCCGACCGCACGACCGTGCCCCTGCTCGCCGGCCTGTCCTATGCGGCCGACGACCCGTACGCGATCCGGATGGCCTTCTACGTCGGCGACGACGAGCCGGTCGAGTGGATCTTCGCGCGCGAGCTGCTCACCGTCGGCATCGTGCGCCGGGTCGGGGACGGCGACGTCGCGGTCTGGCCCTCGGCCGACGACGACGAGACCCTCGACATCGCGCTCAGCTCGCCGTTCGGCGACGCGCTGTTCGAGGCTCCGCTCAGCCCGCTCGCCGACTTCCTGCACCGCACCTACCAGGTCGTGCCCGCCGGGCAGGAGCCGCGCTTCATCGACATCGACGCCGAGCTCGCCACGCTGCTCTGGTCGTCCTGACCGCGCGGGGACGGTCTCGACGACCGTCCCAGGACGCCTCCCGCACCCGGCGGCGGAACTTCACTCCCCCGATTCCCCGCCCGCACCGGCCGCCAAGGCCGCACCTCCGGCCTGCTCGCCCGACCGGCCCGCCCGACCGGCCCGCACGGCCGACGTGGGCGGGCCGTCCGCTGCGGTCAGCCGAGCCGGCGGGCGGCGGCCTCATAGGTGGTGGCCGGGGTGCTGTTGAACGCGATGGCCGCGTCCGGGGCGTGCCGCCTGATGAGGTTGACCACCAGCTCAAGTAGTTCCACCTGGTCGTCCGAGTGCCGCAGGCCGCCGCTCAGCGGACCGGAGGTGCGCCGCTCCCGGGACGGCGGGCGGCGAGACCGTCCAGCAGCACGTCGAGCGCGAACGCGAAGCGCCGCTCGCTCTCCCGCTCGGCGTCGACCTCGCCCGAAGCGGCCAGCCGCTCGGCGAGCAGCGGGTGACCGCCGACCGCTTCACGCAGGTGTTCGCCGACCGCTCCGGCCCAGTTCGTCCCGGCGTCGCGGAGGGCGTCCCGCCAGGCGAGCTCGGCGACGACCGCGCCCACGACGTGGTCGTTCACG
>NZ_JBFAOF010001158.1:0-2006 GCF_040675125.1 Spirillospora sp. NPDC049652
GAGCCCGGCCAGGACGGCGAGCGCGGCCGACGCCAGCGCGGCCCGCCAGTGCGCCCGCCAGGTCAGCGAGGCGGCGCTCGCCAGGCGGCGTCCCAGCGGGACCGGGGCGGGGGTCATCGGGGACCGCCCGAAGGGCCGTGCGGCGGAGGGGCAGGGACGGGGGCGGAGATCGGCGAGGTACCGGCCGGGGTGGCCCCGGCCGGTACCCGCCGTCCGGTCGCGCGGCGCGGGGCGATGACGGTTCCCACCGCAACAGGGGAGGTCAACGCGGCGTTCCACACGGCCGGCCGCCGATCAGGTGCAGTAGGTGTGGCCGGCGTAGATGCAGCAGTGCATGCCGGTCGACGTCCACCAGCACGCCTCGGCCTTGGCCTTGGTCGACGGCAGGATCCTGTCGATCATGCGGTCACTCAGTCTGGTGAGGGCACGGACCATGGGGGAACCACCTCCAGACACGCCGGATTCGCTCCGGGCGCGGGACTGGTCGGGCGCCGGGACGGTTCCGGAACCCGCCCCGCGCTCGCTTGCCCAGAAGCTAACCGGCGGCGATCAAGGGCTCAAGAGGCCGGTTACGCGTTGTGACTTCTGCGATCAGCGGCGAGCGGATCTTGGTGACTGTTGCCGGTTTGGCCCCTGGAGGCGGCGGATCAAGCGCCTGGGCCGCCCACCGGGCCGTTTCCGGGACGGCTCAGCCGGCGCAGCACGACGCCGAGGAGCCGGTCGCCCGGGTACGGCCCGCGCTGCCGCGAGTCGACACTGTCCGGATTGTCGCCGAGCACGACGAGACGGCCGGACGGGACCGTCCCGCCCTCGCCGGGGACGCCGGACGGCACCGGGTCACCGGGCAGCGCGGCGACCCGCTTCACGTTCCACACGGGCCCGCCGGTCCCGTCTGCCACGGCGGCGGAAGCCGTCCCGCTCGGGGGTGCGGAGCGGTAGTCGGGGGTGTCCGGAGGTTCGAGGACGACGACGTCGCCGCGCCGGACGTCCGCGAGCGCGCGCCGCCGGACCAGGACGCGGTCGCCGTCCCGGAACGTGGGCGCCATGCTCCAGCCGTCGACCGTGACGACGACCAGCCGCCGCCGGGCCCAGGCGCCGGCCGCGCCGAGCGCGACGGCGCCGAGCCCCACCGCGCCGAGCGCGCCGGCGACCGGCGCCGTCCGTCTCATCGCGGGGTCAGGCGCTCGTCTTGGGCGCGGCGATCGGGGGCTTGCGGGCCCAGTCGGTGTAGTTGGTCAGCAGCCAGTGCGGCTTCACGCCCGCGCGCAGCTTCAGCTGGACGGGCCGGTTCAGCTTGTCCAGGCGCAGGTAGAACGTGATGTCCTGCGCGCCCGTGGCCCGCGCCAGATCGGCGTACAGGCCGCCGAAGCCGGGTTGCCTGCCGAGAGCGGCGAGCGGGGCCGTGCCCTGGTAGATCGCGCCGGTGTGCTGGAGCTTCGAGGCGTTGTCCAGCAGCGCGGTCAGGGCGGGGATGGACCCGGCCGAGCGGATCTGCGCCGTCAGCGACGGGTAGCCCTTGGCCGACGCCGCGGTCTGCCGCCAGACCTTGCCCGCGCGGACGTAGACGTTCCCGCCGATCACGATCGTGCGGCCCGCCCGCTTGGTCTCGCCCGGCCCGGAGAGCTGCATCGCGTAGGACGGCTCGCTCCCCGTGACCAGGGTGAACGACCCGTGGGCGCTGACGTTGCCGCCCGGGCCCGTCCGGCGGAAGGAGAACGACGCGGAGGGCGTGCGGGCCGTGGCGTCCCGGATCTGGGCGGCCAGCGCCGTGCCGGGGCCCTGCGGGGCGGTCGGCTGCGCCGTGGGGGCCGCGCTGGTGGCCTCCTGGGACGGGTGCGGCGGGTCGGCGGTGTGCTTCTTGCCGCCGACGACGAAGTAGGCCCCGGCCGCGCCGCCGACGACGACCACGGCCGCGAGGCCGACGACCGCCCAGCGGCGCCCGCCGCCGCCCCCGCCTCCGCCGGACGGGGCGGAGACGCGGTTCTGGCCGGTGATGCGCATCCGGG
>NZ_JBFAOF010001159.1:0-2005 GCF_040675125.1 Spirillospora sp. NPDC049652
CCCGGCCGACGGCCCCACCGGCCCGACGGGACCCGAGGGGGCGACGGGCCCCGCCGGCGAGGAGGGTCCTGCCGGCGCGACGGGCCCGACGGGTCCCGAAGGTCTGCCGGGCATCGACGGCGCGACGGGACCGACGGGTCCGGAGGGCCTGCCGGGCGAGGCCGGCCCGACCGGTCCCGAGGGCGCGGCCGGCGTGACGGGCCCGACCGGTCCGGAGGGTGTCGCTGGGCCCACCGGGCCGACGGGCCCGACCGGTGAGACCGGGCCCATCGGCCTGACGGGTCCGACCGGTCCAGCGGGCGAGGCCGTCACGGGACCGACCGGGCCGGGTGGCGTCGTCGCTGCGGCCGTGTTCTCCCGCGGCGAGACGGTCACGATCACGGGTGCCACCCCGCAGTCGGTCAACGGCGGTACGTGCCCGGCGAACTCGGTGGTCATCGGCGGGTTCTGGGAGATCCCGGGCCAGACCATTGAGAACCGCGACAACCGTCCGTCCCCGACGCTCCCCAACACCTGGAGCGGCACGTTCTTCCTGACGACGGGGAACTCGGGAACGGTCACCGTCATCTCCACCTGCCTGCCCCAGCAGCAGGGGGTGACGGGAACCTCTGCGGTCGCGGCGGGGAGGAACAGCGGCTCGCGCCACCCGGCCGCCATGCCCGGCGTGTTCCGGGGCCTCCCGCGATCGGGCCGGTGACATGGTCCCGGCGGCCGGTGGGTGACGAAGGCTTCAGGGACGGTCACAGGGCTGCACGGGTCTGGGCGGCGTGTCATGCCGGGGAGCGTGCTGGCGCGAACGCAGCCCGCCCCGGGGGGACGTCCGGCCCTCCGGGGTGGCGGGGGCTCGGGGACGGGAAGTGTCGGAGGGGTGGGTTAGCGTGCCGTTATGGCCTCGCCACACATCGAGATCCCCGTCGGGGACCGGATCGTCAAGGTGTCCAATCCGGATAAGCCGTACTTTCCGGAGTGCGGGTACACCAAGCGGCAGCTGGTGGAGTACTTCATCGCGGTCGGGGAGGGCATCCTGCGCGCCACGCGCGACCGGCCGACCACGCTCGAACGCTGGCCGGGCGGCGTCTTCGAGGGGGCGAAGATGGCCACCCGCGAGGACTACGCGCGCGGCCAGGCCGGGTTCGGGTCCGGCAAGTCCGACGCGTTCTACCAGAAGCGCATCCCGAAGGGCGCGCCCGACTGGGTGCGGACCGCGCGGATCGCCTTCCCCAGCGGACGCTCCGCCGACGAGGTCATGCCGACCGAGGTCGCGACCATCGCGTGGGCGGCCAACCTCGGCACGCTGACCTTCCAC
Source organism: Spirillospora sp. NPDC049652 (assembly GCF_040675125.1). Taxonomy (NCBI): domain Bacteria; kingdom Bacillati; phylum Actinomycetota; class Actinomycetes; order Streptosporangiales; family Thermomonosporaceae; genus Spirillospora; species Spirillospora sp. NPDC049652. The sequence goes on from NZ_JBFAOF010001159.1 coordinate 1,307, forward strand.
CCGTGGCCGGTGCGCGGCGACGACGTCGACCACCCCGACGAGCTGCGCATCGACCTCGACCCGCAGCCGGGTACGGACTTCTCCGACGCCGTCCGGGTGGCGCTCGGCCCCGCCCGCGACCTGCTCGGCGACCTGGGCTACACGGGCTTCGTGAAGACCTCCGGCAAGGGCGGCGTGCACATCTACGTCCGGATCGAGCCGCGCTGGACGTTCACCGAGGTCCGGCGGGCGGCGCTGGCGTTCGGACGCGAGATCGAGCGGCGCGTCCCGGCCGAGGTGACCACCAAGTGGTGGAAGGAGGAGCGCGGCGAGCAGGTCTTCGTCGACTTCAACCAGAACGCCCGCGACCGCACGATCGCGTCCGCCTACAGCGTCCGGCCGCTCCCGTACGCGCCGGTGTCGGCCCCGCTGACCTGGGAAGAGCTGGCCGACGCCGACCCGCACGACTTCACCATCGCGACGATGCCCGCCCGGTTCGCCGAGATCGGCGACCCGCACGCGGCCATCGACGACCGGGCGTTCTCGCTGGAGCCGCTCCTGGAGATGGCCGACCGCGACGAGAAGGACCACAACCTCGGCGACGCCCCCTACCCGCCGAACTACCCGAAGATGGAGGGCGAGCCCAAGCGCGTCCAGCCCAGCAAGGCCCGCAACGCCGACTGACCCGGAGGCGCGGGCGGTCAGTGGGCGCCGGCGGCC
>NZ_JBFAOF010001160.1:0-2005 GCF_040675125.1 Spirillospora sp. NPDC049652
CCCGCCGGGACGAGGCGGTCGGCGTCGGCGCGCATCCGCCGGAAGGTGGCGGCCTCCACCAGGGACGGCCAGCGGTCCTCCGGGACGGTGATCTCCAGGCGGTCGGCGATCCGGCGCATCTGGCCCGGCAGGTCGGCCGCCAGGTCGGCGTAGTGGACGAGCAGCACGTTCGGCGCGTCCCGGCGCTCCCAGGCGTCGGTGACGTGCCACATCAGGCGGTTCAGGGAGTCCGGTTCCCAGTCGTCGCGGGCGAGCCAGGACAGCAGCCAGTCGCGCTCGGGCTCGGCGGGACGCCGCTCCGGATCGTCGTCGTACACGTGGTAGCGCGACACCGCCACGTCCAGCGGGTCGCGGGCGACCACGGCGAACGTCGCGCGCGGATCGGCCGGCAGCCCGTCCAGCGGGGTGTGCGTCTTGATCACCCGGCGGTGCCGCTGGGCGTCGAGCAGCGCGTACACCTCTTCGGCGGGCCGCACCAGCTGGTCCAGCCAGGGGGAGAGCTCGGCCAGCGGGGCGGGCGGGTCCGGGCGCTGGAACACCAGCAGGACGCAGATCATCTGCATCCAGGTCGTCCCGCTCTTGTGGCCGGTGCTGACGACGATGTCGCCGGGCCGGAACGGGAAGCCGAGCCAGCGGGTGCTGTCGTCCTCCAGCGTCCGGTAGGCGGCGGGCGGCGGGGCCGCGGCCCCCGGTGGGGCGGCGGCGGGCTCCGGCAGGAGGGGGCCGGTCATCGCGGCAGGGCCTCGACGAGGCTGAGCGCGTAGGGCAGCTCGATCACCCGGTTCGGGCGCAGGTCCGCCTCGGCGAGCAGGCCGAGGTACTCAGACTCGGTCCGCTCGCGCGCGCCGTCGTACAGCGCGAGCATCCGCATGTCGAGCTCCTTGCCCAGGTGCGGGCGGTCGTCCTCGGGCAGCAGGATGTCCAGCAGCAGCACCCGGCCGTCCGCGGGCATCGCGGCGCGCACGTTCCGCAGGATGGTCAGCGCGTCCTCGTCGTTCCAGTTGTGCACGATGTTGGACAGCAGGTACACGTCGGCCGCGGGGACGGCGCTGAAGAAGTCGCCGGCGACCAGCTCGCAGCGGTCGGCGACGCCCAGCGGCGCGAGGAACGCGGACGCCGCCTCGATCACCGGCTCCAGCTCGAACAGCAGGCCGCGCGCGTCCGGGTGGGTCTCCAGGATCGTCGCCAGGACAGTGCCGACCCCGCCGCCGATGTCGGCGATCGTGCCGAGCCCGGAGAAGTCGTACGCCCCGACGGTGGCCTCGGCGATGGTCCGCGACCGGGTCGCCATGTGCGCGTCGAAGTGGTGCCGGGCGTCCGGGTGGGACGCCAGGTAGCCGTACATGGAGCCGAACCGCGCGGCGAACGGCGACTTGCCGTTGCGGACCGCCTCGTCCAGCGAGCCCATCGCCTCCAGGAAGTCCGGAGCGCCTTGCGGGATGACGACCGACCGCATGGACCGCCGCACGTCGCCGCGCAGGGTGTGGCCGACGTCGGTGAGGTCGTAGCGGACCGGCTCGCCCTCCACCCGCAGCGACCGGACCAGCCCGCTGCCCGCCGAGGTGCGCAGCAGCCGGGCGAGCGCGGCGCGGTCGAGCCCGGCCCGCTCGGCGATCTCCGCGACGGTCAGCGGGCCGTCGCGTAACCAGCCCGCCAGGTCGAGTTCGACGAACGCGTACAGCGCGGAGAACCGCCATCCGGCGCGCAGCATCTCCCACACGTAGGCGCGGGGATCCTCGCTGCCGACGACGTCCTTGGCCTCCGCGGTCATGGTTTCCGACATGCTTCTCCTTCTGGGGTCGCGATCGCGCCGGGGAACCCGGCGGGTTGACGGGCGCGTGCTGGACGGGGTCGGGACCGGGGTCGGAGCGGGAGCCGGAATCGGGGGCAGGGCCGGACGGGGTCAGACCCGGGCGGGTGCGCGGGTCTCGGCGCCGCCGCGCAGGCCCGCGGCGCCGGGTGGCGGGAAGGTCACCGTGATCACCAGGCCGCCGCCGGAGCGCGG
>NZ_JBFAOF010001161.1:0-2003 GCF_040675125.1 Spirillospora sp. NPDC049652
CTCCAGTTCGCGGTCGGGCTGGGCGGGCGGGTCGATGTGCCGGCGGCGCGGGTGGGCGGCGAGGTCGGCGGCGTCCGCGCCCGCGCGGCGGAGCGAGTCGGCGATCCAGGCCCGGCCCGAGTCCTCCTCGACCATCGCGCGGAACGCGCGGACGATCCCGGCGTCCGCGCGGTGCATGGCGATCCACGCGCCGGACGCCTCGCGCACCCGGCCCGCGAGGCCCGCGTGGTCCGGGTGGTGGTGCGTGACCACCACGCCGAGGACGTCCGCGACGTCCAGGCCGAACGAGGCGAGGCCGTCGGTCAGGGCGTTCCAGGCGTCCTCGTGTTCCCAACCCGCGTCCACCAGCACGGGCCCGCGCCGGCTCTCCAGCACGTAGACCAGGGTGTACGCGAGCGGATTGCCCGGGATCGGCACCGGAACGCTCCACAGGCCCCCGCCGAGCTCCTCCGCTTTCGGCCGCGAGTTTTCGGGCCGCGCGTCTTCTTGGCGCGCGCTTACGGGCTGTGCGTCTTCCGGCCGCGCGTCTTTCCTGCGCACGTCAGAGGCGTTCGAGGATCGTCGCGGTGGACAGGGCCCCGCCGCAGCACATGGTGACGAGCGCGGTCCCGGCGTCGCGGCGTTCCAGCTCGTGCAGCGCGGTGGTGATGAGGCGCGCGCCGGTCGCGCCGACGGGGTGGCCGAGCGCGATCGCGCCGCCGTTGACGTTCACGGTGTCCATGTCCGGCTCGTGCACGGACGCCCACGACAGGACGACGCTCGCGAACGCCTCGTTGATCTCGGTGATGTCCAGGTCGCGCATCGACATCCCGGTCCGGGACAGGACGCGCTCGGTCGACTGGACCGGCCCGTCCAGGTGGTAGTACGGCTCGGAGCCGACCAGCGCCTGCGACCTGATCCGGGCGCGGACGCGCAGGCCGAGCGAGCGGGCCTTCGCCTCGTCCATCACCAGGACGGCGGCGGCCCCGTCGGAGATCTGCGAGGACGACCCGGCGGTGTGCAGCGCGTCCTCGCCGAGGACCGGCCGGAGCCCGGCGAGCCCCTCCCGCGTCGTCTCGCGCAGGCCCTGGTCGCGGACCACGGTCCGGGTCTCGCCGGTCGGGTTGCCCTCGGCGTCCAGGACGGGCGCGTCGATCGGCGCGATCTCCCGGTCGAAGCGGCCGTCCGCCCACGCCTTGGCGGCGAGCTGCTGCGACCGGAGGCCGAAGGCGTCCACGTCGTCGCGGGTGAGGCCGCGCCGCTTGGCGATCCGCTCGGCGGCCTCGAACTGGTGCGGCATGTCGATCGACCAGTCGTCCGGGCGCGGCTTGGCGGGCAGCACGTTGCTGCCGAGCGGCGACCGGCTCATCACCTCGACGCCGCAGCCGATCGCGACGTCCACGGCCCCGGCCGCGACCTGCGCCGCCGCGAGGTGGACGGCCTGCTGCGACGACCCGCACTGCGCGTCGACCGTCGTCACGCCCGCCTGCCACGGCTGCCCCGCGTACAGCCACGCGTACCGTCCGACATGTCCGCCCTGCTCGCCCGCCTGGGTCACGCAGCCGGCGAAAACCTGTTCCACTTCCGCGCCGTCCAGCCCGGCCCGCGCGAGCAGCGCGTTGACCGCGTGCGCGAGCACGGCCTGCGCCTTGAGACCGGCCAACCAGCCGTTCCGCTTGCCGAGCGGCGTCCGAACCGCCTCCACGATCACCGGGGTGCCCATCCGCGACTCCTTGCTGGAACGACGTCCGGCCTCCGACTGTAACGTGTTCTAGTTTTGCCGGGAAGGGTGGGCGCCGCCGGGCCGCGCCTTGCGGTGCCCGGACCGGTGGGGAACGATCGGCCTCATGCCGGACGAACCGCCAGCCTTCGACGACGACTTCATCGCGGGCGCGTCCATCACCGAACCGTCCGCCCGCCAGCGCGCCGGCCGCCGGAGCGCGGGCCGCTCGCGCGTACGGCTGCCCCGCCCGCCGCGCCGGAGGCAGCGGCGCCGGACGCGCGGCGGCTCCGGCGAGGCGATG
>NZ_JBFAOF010001162.1:0-2001 GCF_040675125.1 Spirillospora sp. NPDC049652
CCCCGTGCACCACCTCGTCCTGGACGGCTGGTCGCTGCCGGTGCTGTTCGAGGAGCTGTCGCTGCTGTACGCGGCCGGCGGCGACCCGGCCGCGCTCGCGCCCGTGACGCCCTACCGGCACTACCTCGCCTGGCTGGCCCGGCAGGACGCGGACGCGGCCCGCGACGCGTGGCGGACCGCGCTCGCCGGACTGGACGAGCCGACCCTCGTGGCCCCCGCCGCCGTCCCCGCCGAGGACGCGGGCGGCGTGGAGTCCCGCTTCCTGCTCGCCGCGACGGGCCGCGCGGTCGCCGACGCGCTGCGCGCCACCGCGCGGGCACGCGGGCTGACCCTGAACACGCTGGTCCAGGCCGCGTGGGCGGTCCTCGTCGGACGGCTCGCCGGCCGCCGCGACGTGGTGTTCGGCGCGACCGTCGCCGGACGGCCGATGGAACTGCCCGGGGCCGAGCGGATGGTCGGGCTGTTCGTCAACACCGTCCCGGTGCGGGTCGGCCTGGACCCGGCGCGGCCCTTCGCCGACATGCTCACCGACCTGCAGCGCCGCCAGACCCTCCTGCTCGACCACCAGTACCTGGGACTGACGGAGATCCAGCGGACGGCCGGGCCGGGGGCCGCCTTCGACACGCTGCTCGTCTACCAGAACTTCCCGCGCGACGCCGGCGAGGCGCTCCGCCTGGACGGCCTGCGGATCTCCGGCAACACCAGCGAGGACTCCTCGCACTACCCGCTCACCCTCGTGGTGACTCCCGGGGACGACCTGCGACTCCGCCTCGACTACCGGCCGGACGTCTTCGACGACGCGTCCGCCGAACGGCTGCTGGCCCGCCTGACGTCCGTGCTGCGGCAGGTGGCGGACGACCCGTCCGTGCGGGTCGCCGACCTGGACCTGCTGGTGGACGACGAGCGCGAGCGGGTGCTGACGGCGTGGAACGACACCGCCCGTCCGGTCCCCGGCGGGTCGCTGGCCGAGCTGTTCGAGGCGCAGGTGGTGCGGACGCCCGAGGCCGTGGCGGTCGAGTCCGGCGGCGTGAGCTGGACCTACGCGGAGCTGAACGGGCGGGCCAACCGGGTGGCGCGCGAGCTGGCGGCGCGCGGCGTCCGGGCCGAGGACCTGGTGGGCGTGCTGCTGGACAGGTCGGCCGACCTGGTGGCGGTGCTGCTGGGCATCGCGAAGGCGGGCGCGGCGTACCTGCCGGTCGACCCGTCCTACCCGGAGGAGCGCATCCGGTTCGTGCTGTCCGACGCGCGGCCCGCGCTGGTGGTGTGCACGCGCGCGACCGAGCACCTGGCGGGACCGGACCCGCTCGTCTGGGACGACCCGGACCGTCCCGCCCCCTCCGGGACCGTCCGCACCCGCCGGGTGCCGCCGCACCCCGCCCACCCCGCGTACGTCATCTACACGTCCGGCTCGACCGGGACGCCGAAGGGCGTGGTCGTGACGCACCGGGGGCTGGCGACGCTGGCGGGCGCGCAGGTCGAGCGCTTCGGCGTCCGGCCCGATTCGCGCGTGCTGCAGTTGGCGGCGCTCGGGTTCGACGCGTCGGTGTCCGAGATGTGCATGGCGCTGCTGTCGGGCGCGACGCTGCTGCTCGCGGAGGCCGACCGGCTGCCCCCGGCCGGACGGCTGGAGGACGTGCTGGCGGACCTGGCCGTGACGCACGTGACGGTGCCGCCGTCGCTGCTCGCCACCGTGGAGCGGCTGCCGGAGTCCGTGCGGACCCTGGTGGTGGCGGGGGAGGCGTGCCCGCCGGACCTGGTGGAGCGCTGGGCGTCCGGCCGCCGCGTGATCAACGCCTACGGCCCGACCGAGACGACGGTGTGCGCCACGATGAGCCGTCCCTTGGCGGCCGACTCCAGCCCCGGCACCGCCAGCGGCAGCGGCTCGGGCGTGACGATCGGCGGCCCGATCTGGAACACCCGGGTGTACGTGCTGGACGAGTTCCTCCGCCCGGTGCCGCCGGGCGTCATGGGCGACCTGCACGTCGCGGGCCCCGGCCTCGC
>NZ_JBFAOF010001163.1:0-2000 GCF_040675125.1 Spirillospora sp. NPDC049652
CGACGGTGTACGCGTCCACGGCCCACGGGAGCGCGGCGGCGGGGGCGTGCAGGTCGGACCGCATGTCCGGAAGCGCCACGTTCAGGATGGTCGCGTCCAGCGCGATCACGAAGTTGCCGGCCGCGATCCCGGCGAACCGCAACGCCGTCCGCTCCCGGCCCGGCGATGCTGCTCGCTCCTCGCCGGCCGAGAGCGCTCTCTTCCGGCTCGCTGGCTGCTGCTTCGGCGTCGAACCCGTGGCCGGTGTTCCGGACAGCTCGGTGGTCGAGGACATGACCGCGTATCTCCTGGTGAGGGGGAGTGGATGCCTCTCCACCTCACTCCTCCGGACCGTCCCGAACCAGAAGCACTCCGAGCCCGCAGCGATCACGATTCGAGATCGCCGCCCGTGGCACGGTCAGCGGGAGGGCACGGCCCGGCAGGCGGTCAGGAGGGCCTGGGTGCGGGCCGGGGCGTTCGGCGGGACGACCAGGACGGCGGGCAGCGACAGCGCCGGACGGACGGGCCGGAAGGCGACCCGGGACGTGCGGACCTGCTCGGCGGCGGTGGCATAGAGGACGGTCCAGCCGCCGGTGCCCGCGGCAAGGGACGCGAGGGTGTCCTGGAGAGTGCTGTGCGGAGGCCCGGACACGGGAGTGAATCCGGCCTCCCGGCAGGACTGGGTGACCAGATCGACGAGCGCGGGATTGGTTCGGCGCTCGGTCAGGATGAGAGGCAGGTCGGCCAGCCGGGAGAGGTCCACGGCGGCCTCCTTCGCCAGCGGGTGCCGGGCGGGGAGGGCGACGACGAGCTCGTCCTGCCAGACCGGGATCAGGCGGACGTCATGGCCGGTCTCGTCGGCCACGCCGCGGATGAAGGCCGCGTCGAGCTCGCGGCCGGCGACGCGGCGGATGCGCTCCTCCGCGGGCAGCGCCGCCAGTTCGACCCGGTAGCCGCGCTCGGCCAGCGCCTCCAGGACGAGCGTCAGGCGGTCGCCCATGCCCCGGCTCGTCCCGAGGCGCAGGACGGTCTCGCGCGAGTCGACGTACTCCCCGATCGTGTCCAGGGCCTGGCGCTCGGCGTCCAGGACCGCGCGGGCGGCGGGCAGGAAGACAGCGCCCGCCTCGGTCAGCCGGACGTGCCGGGGCGAGCGGTCGAACAGCTCGACGCCGAGTTCCCGTTCCAGCCGGACGATCTGCTGGCTCACCGCCGACTGCACGATCGTCAGGCGCTCGGCCGCGCGGCCGAAATGCAGCTCCTCGGCGACCGTGACGAAGTACCTCAGCTGGCGCAGTTCCATGGCCTGACCAGGGTAATCCGTACCGGACGGCCACATTCGCGTGCCCGGACGCAACGGTTCGGTCCGGTGCCCGCGCGCCCCGCGCGCGTCTCCGCGATCCTGGGACGGCTCGCAGAGGAGGTGCCGCCGTGTACGACGAGACGCAGAGCCCCGCCCGGGAGGAGATTCTGGATGTGGCCCGGGAGGACCGCACCGCCCTCTTTACCGGCTCGGTGATCGACGCCGCCGCCCACGCGCTCTACGACATGGAGGAGGTGCTGTTCGAGCACGGCGTCTACGACCCGTTCACGCGCCGTACCGGGCCGCTGCCCGAGCGGATCCTGCGGGCCTGCGCCGAGCGGTTCACCCGCGAGTGCTTCTACGTGGACGAGGACGTCGAGCCGGTCAAGCTGCTGGACACCGTGGTCTGGCAGGCGTCGGTGCACCTGGACACCGAGCTCACGCCCGTCGAGGGGCCCGTGATGGCCGTCTGCCGCGCCGAGGTCGGCTACGTGAAGCTGCCGCGCGAGGACGCCCCTCCCCTGCTCGTGACGCTCGGCCGTCCGGACGAGGCCGCCGCGCAGGTGATCATGAGCTCCGGCCCCTGCGGCCTCGGCCCCTACCGGCCCGGCCCCTGGACCTGGAACCTCACCACCCGGACGCCCGGCGCGTACTTCATCGGCGACGGGACCCGGATCATCGCGCCCGCGCCGTCCCACGAGACGGCCGCCGAGGTCGGTGC
>NZ_JBFAOF010001164.1:0-2000 GCF_040675125.1 Spirillospora sp. NPDC049652
CTCGGTGCCGACCTCGCGGGCGACGCGGGTGACCTCGTCGGCGAAGGCCGACAGCGTGTCGACCATCTGGTTCACCGTCGACTTCAGCTGCAGGATCTCGCCCTGCGCCCCGACGGTGATCTTCTTGGTCAGGTCGCCGTCGGCCACCGCCGTGGTGACCTGCGCGATGTTGCGGACCTGGCTGGTCAGGTTGTTCGCCATCGCGTTCACGTTGTCGGTGAGGTCCTTCCAGACCCCCGAGACCCCGTGCACCTTCGCCTGCCCGCCCAGCTGACCCTCCGAGCCGACCTCGCGGGCGACGCGGGTGACCTCGTCGGCGAAGGCCGACAGCGTGTCGACCATCTGGTTCACGGTGAGCTTCAGCTCCTGGAGCTCACCGGCCGCCTCGACGGTCACCTTCCGGGTCAGGTCGCCGCGCGCCACCGCCGTCGTCACCTCGGCGATGTCGCGGACCTGGCTGGTCAGCCGGTCGGCCATCACGTTCACCGCCGCCGTCACGTCCCGCCAGCGGCCGGTCATGCCGCGCGCGGACGCCTTGCCGCCGAGCCGCCCCTCGGTGCCGACCTCCCGGGCGAACTGGGTGACCTCCCAGGTGAACTGGTCCAGCAGCTCGACCATCCCGTTCACCGACTTGGCCATGCGCAGCAGCTCGCCGCGCATCGGGCGGCCGCCCGCGCGCAGCTCCACCCGCTGGGTCAGGTCGCCCTTGGCGACCGCCTCCACGACCTTGTACATGCCGGTGGCCAGGTCGGTCAGCTTGTCCAGGATGGCGTTGGAGTCCTCGACCGCCCCGGCCCAGGAGCCGCGCAGCGTGCCGGGCGTGAGCCGGCCGCGCATCTGGCCGTCCCGGCCGATCTCGCGGCGCACCCGGGCCAGCCCGGAGGCGACCTGGTGGCCGTTGTCGCGGATCTGGTCCAGCACGGCCAGGGCCTCGGCGACGGCGCCGTCACCCGTCACCTCGACCGTTGTGCGCAGCCTGCCGTCCCGGACGGCCGTCAGGGCGCGCAGCAGCGGCTCCAGATCGGCGTCGCTGTACCGCGGGGCGGTGTCCTGCGAGACACCGTCACCCGCTCGGGAACGCGTGGCGCTACGGGGCATCAGATCCATCCTCCCGGCCGACGGGTGCCCGGTGGTTCGGGCTCCTCGCCGGCCCGCATCTGTACTTTACGTCGCCACTGGCCCGGTGGCCGGTCGTCGGGGCCGATCAACCCGGTGTCCTACAGCCGCCGCCGGCCGTCCGCGGGGGTCCGGGCGGCGATGCCGGCCGGGGGTGACCTCACCCGCCCCCCACGGGCTTCGTGTTACGGTCTGTCCCGGCGTGAGCACGGTGGAAGGTACGGCGCCCGGCTGGTTCGGCCAGTCTGTCACGGCGGCCGGACCCGCACGTGCGGCCAGACTCAGAACGACGAGCAAGGGACGGCAGTTGGATCGGCAGACGGCGGCGGCCACCTTCCCGTCCGCTGCGGCCTCGGTGGCGGACGCGCGCCGGTTCGTCCAGCAGGCCCTGCGCGACTGGGGCCTCACCGAGGCCGTCGACGACGCGGTGCTCGCGACCAGCGAACTGGCGACGAACGCGGTGGCCTACGCGGGCACCGCCTTCGACGTGATCTGCAGCGTCACCGACGACGAGATCCTCATCGAGGTGCGCGACCGCCACCCCACCCGGACCCCGGTGATGCCCGGCGTGACCGCCGCCAGCGGCCGGGGCCTGCCGTCGATCGCGCGGCTCGCCGCCTCCTGGGGCGTCGACTACGACCACGAGACCAAGGGCATCTGGTTCCGGATGACCCGCCCGGGCCCCGAGCCCGAGGAGCCCCCGACCGACGATTTCGCGCGCCGCCCCGGATATTCGGCCCGACCGGAATCCGGCGCCGACGCGCCTTCCGGCGTCTCCTCGGCCGGACGTCCGGCACGCACCGCCGCCGATCCCGGCTGGGGAGCCCCCGAACCCGACTCACGTTCGATCCGCCGCGCCGCCGCCGACCGCGCGGCCTCCCGCG
>NZ_JBFAOF010001165.1:0-1999 GCF_040675125.1 Spirillospora sp. NPDC049652
CACCCACGACCCGGTCGCCGCGTCCCGCGCCGACCGCGTGGTCTTCCTGGCGGACGGACGGCTCGCGGGCGAACTCGCCGGGGCCTCGCCCGAGCAGGTCGCCGCGCACGTCACCCGGCTGGAGGCGCGCGCGTGCTGAGCATCGCCCTGTCCACGCTGCGCACCCGCCGGCTCTCGCTGGCGGGGACGTTCACCGCCCTCATGCTCGGCGTGGCGATGACCGCCGCCATGGGCCTGGCCCTCGCCGCGGCGCTCGACCCGGCGACGCCGAGGCCGCAGCGGTTCGCGCAGGCCGGCGCGGTGGTGCGGCCCGTCCGGACGCTCACCGTGACGAGCGGTCCGCGGACCGGGCACCGCACCCTCGAAGCCTCCAAGGGACTTCCGCCCGACCTGGTGGCGCGGGTGAGCGCCGCCGTCCCCGTCGTCCGGGACCGCGCCTTCCCCGCCCACGTGGTCGGCGACGGGCCGACGACCGTCGGGCATCCCTGGTCGGTGGCGCGCTTCGGCGGCTACCGGCTGCTCGCCGGGACCGCTCCGCACGCCCCCGGAGAGATCGTCGTCGCCGCCGGAGAAGCGCGGCCGGGGACCCGCGTGGAGGTGGTGACCGGCACGGCGGTGCGGACGTACACCGTCTCCGGGGTCACCGCGCCGGCCGGGTTCGAGCACGCGGTGTTCTTCGCCGACGCCGAGGCGGCCCGGCTGTCGCCCCGCGTGGACGCCCTCGCTGTCACCGGCTCCCCGGACGCCGCGCGCCGCGCGGCCGGGTCCTCCGCCGAGGTGCTCACCGGCGCGGACCGGCACGGCGCCGATCCCGACCCGGACCGCGAGCGCCGCGCGCTGGACGACACCGCCGTGCTGCTCGGCGTCGCCGCGGGCATCGCCGGGTTCGTGGCGGTCTTCGTCGTGGCGTCCACGTCCGCGCTGGCCGTGACCCGGCGGCGGCGCGAGCTGGCGCTGCTGCGGCTCGTCGGCGCGACCCCGCGCCAGATCCGGTGGATGCTGCGGACCGAGTCGCTGCTCGTCGGGCTGCTCGCCTCGGCCGCCGGATGCGCGGTTGCCCCACCGGCCGCGCGGCTTTTGGCGCACATGCTCGTCCGGCACGGCCTCGCGCCCTCGGGATTCGCCGTCCATCTGACCGTGTGGCCGTTCGCGGTCGCGTTCCCGACCGGCCTCGCGGTGTCCCTCCTGGGAGTGGCGGCGGCCTCGCGGCGGGCGGGACGGGTGCGTCCGGCGGAGGCGCTGCGGGAGACCCGCGTCGAGGGACGGGCCATGACGCCCGTCCGCCTGCTGCTCGGGATCGCGGCGCTCGGCACCGGCCTCGCGACCATGGCCATGACCGCGGTGAGCGATCCCGCGTCGGCCGCGAACCGCAAGGGGTACACGCCGACGGCCATGCTGCTGATCACGGGCGCCGCGCTGCTCGCGCCGCTGGTCGTGCCGGGGCTGACGCGGCTGCTCACCTGGCCGCTGAACCGCTTCGCCGGGGCGACGGGGATGCTGGTGCGGGAGAACACCCTGGTCGCGGCCCGGCGCACGGCGGCGGTCGCCGCGCCCGTCCTGGTCGCGGTCGGGTTGGCCGGGGCGCTGCTCGGCGCGGACTCCACGGTCGAGGCGACCAGGACCGCCGAGGCCCGGCAGCGGGACCGGGCGGACTTCGTGGTCCGCCCGGTCGGCGGCGGAACGGTCAGCGACGTCGTGCTGGAACGGTTGCGGGCCGTTCCTGCCGTCGAGGCGGTGCCGTCCGTGCCGACCGCGGTGTACGCGATCGGCGACGGCGGGATGCTGAGGCGCTACGAGGCGCGGATCGTCCGGGGGAGCGACCTGGCCAGGACCGTCCGGCTGGACGTCGCGAGCGGCACGGTCACCGGTCTCGGGGACGACGCGCTGGTCGTGGACGAGGAGGCGGGGCTCGGCATGGAGGGGCGGATCACCGGAAGGCCCTTCGAGGTCTGGTCGGTCGAGTCCTAGCCGTACACGCGCAAGCAGTACGCGCCGTTCC
>NZ_JBFAOF010001166.1:0-1995 GCF_040675125.1 Spirillospora sp. NPDC049652
GAGGCGACCGTGCCGGGCGTGGGGGTCGTCCGCAACACCAACAGGCTGCTCGCCGAGCCGGGGGTGGTCGGGCTCAAAACCGGGTCCAGCACCCCGGCGGGCGGGGCGCTGATGTGGGCGGCGCACCCGGCGTCCGGGGACCGCTCGCGGCTGATCCTCGGGGTCGTGCTGCGGCAGGGCGCGGGCGGGCCGGGCCTGGACGCGAAGCTGGAGGCGGCGTTCGCCAGCAGCCGCAGGCTGCTGGAGGCGGCCCGGCGGCTGGCTCCGGGCGGCGGCGCGGAGGCCTCATCCGGGCATTGAGCTGCGGTTTCGTTAGGCTGGGCTGTCCGGGATGTGACGTCGGCCGCGAAATGTCGGTGGCTTCGCCTACGGTCGGGGCGTCGGTCCAGACCCACCGCGTCGGCCAGTGAGGGTGACCCGAATGGCGAACAGCACCATCGACCGGGAACGCGAGTTCGAGGAGCTCGTCGATCCGTACCGGCGCGAGCTGCTCGCGCACTGCTACCGGATGACGGGCTCGGTGCACGACGCGGAGGACCTGGTCCAGGAGACCTATCTCAGGGCCTGGCGGTCCTACGAGGGCTTCGAAGGGCGGTCCTCCTTGCGCACCTGGCTCCACAAGATCGCGACGAACGCCTGCCTGACCGCGATCGAGCAGCGCGGCAGGCGGCCGATGCCGACCGGGCTCGGCGGCCCGAGCGACGAGCCCGAGCGGCCGGTCGTCGCCTCCCCGGAGGTGCCGTGGCTGGAGCCCGCGCCCGACAGCCTGCTCGCCGCCGACCCGGCCGACCCGGCGTCGATCGTCGCGGCCCGCGAGAGCACCCGGCTGGCGTTCGTCGCGGCGCTCCAGCACCTGCCGGCGCGGCAGCGGGTCACGCTGATCCTCCGGGACGTCCTGAAGTGGAAGGCGGCGGAGGTCGCCGAGCTGTTCGGCACCAGCACCGCGTCGGTGAACAGCGCCCTCCAGCGCGCCCGCGCGCAACTGGAGGAGCACGCCCCCGAGCGCGACGCGCTGGTCGAGCCGACCGACCCGGGGCAGCGCGACCTGCTGGAGCGGTACGCCAAGGCGTTCGAGGACGCCGACATCGACGGCCTCGTCGAGCTGTTCAAGCAGGACGCGGTCTGGGAGATGCCGCCGTTCCCGCAGTGGTTCGTCGGTCCCGGGCACATCGCGCGGCTCATCAAGTCGCAGTGCGGTCCGGAGCGCGCGACGTTCCGGCTGCTGCCCACCGGCGCGAACGGCCAGCCCGGCTTCGCCCTCTACAAGCTCGGCGACGACGGCGTCTACCGGCCGTACCAGCTCCAGATCCTGGAGGTCACGGCCGCCGGCGTCCAGCACGCTTCGGTGTTCTTCGACACCCGCCTGTTCACGGTCTTCGGGCTGCCCGACACCGCCTGACCTGGACTTTCCCGCGGGTCCCGGCCCCGGACCCGGTGTTCCGCCCAGCGGGCTTTCCGCTGGGCGGAAAGTCTGGTTTCGCACGCGCGCGCCGCACTGGGAGGGTGTGCGGGACGGGCACGCCCGGCGGTCACTCGCGTCCGCGACCACACCGCCGCGCGGCCCGGGAACCGGTCGGGAGGCGGAACGGCAGTGGGTGCGGACAAGGTCGTGGCGTCGGCTGCCGAGGCGGTCGCCGACATCGGCGACGGCGCCTCGCTCGCGGTGGGCGGCTTCGGGCTCTGCGGGGTCCCCGCGGTGCTCATCGACGCGCTGTACGAGCGCGGCGCGGAGCGCCTGCGGGTGGTGTCCAACAACTGCGGGCTGGACGGCCGGGGCCTCGGGCGGCTGCTCGGGGCGGGCCGGATCGCCCGCGCGATGGGCTCCTACGTGGGCGACAACAAGGAGTTCGCGCGGCAGTACCTCGGCGGGGAGATCGAGGTCGAGCTGATGCCGCAGGGCACGCTCGCCGAGCGGCTGCGCGCGGGCGGCGCGGGCATCCCCGCCTTCTACACCCCGGCGGGCGTGGGGCTGAGGTGGGGCGCTTAGGGTGAGAG
>NZ_JBFAOF010001167.1:0-1993 GCF_040675125.1 Spirillospora sp. NPDC049652
CAGCAGGGCGTTCAGCGCGCCGTCCCGGATCGTCAGCGCGACGACGTCCACCGTCACCGAGACGGGGTCGAAGGCGCGCGGGTCGTAGGCGGCGAGGAACTCGCGCTCGTCCTGCGGCGGCTGGTTCATCCCAGTGTCCTTCTCAATCTGAGTCAATCTCGAACTGAGAAGAACGTACCCCGTGCCCGGGTCGTTCGTCCAGGGGTGATTTGAGGTGGACCGTAACCGTGCTCTACTCTCGACCTCGATCGATAAGGTTAGGTTTACCTAACTAGCTCCCCGGACCTATGAACGGCGGTGAACGGCGCATGCTGCGCAGGCGGTGGACGGTGCTGGCGGTCGCCGTGCTCGTCCTCGTCGCCGCCGTCCTCGCGAGCCTCGCGCTCGGCAGCCGCTCCATCCCGCCCGGCCACGTGCTGGACGCGCTGCTCCACCCCGGCGGCACCGAGGAGGACGTGATCGTCCGCTCGCTGCGCGTCCCGCGCACCGTCGTCGGCCTCGCCGCCGGCGCCGCGCTCGCCGTCGCGGGCGTGCTCATGCAGGCGCTCACCCGCAACCCGCTCGCCGACCCCCGGATCATGGGCGTCACGTCCGGGGCCTCGCTCGGCGTGGTCATCGCGATCAGCGTGTTCGGGCTGACCGCGCTGCCGTCCTTCCTCTGGTTCGGCGTCGCCGGCGCGGCGCTCGCGGGCGCGTTCGTCTACGCCCTGTCGGCGCGCACCCGCGACGGCGCGTCCCCGGTCACCCTCGCCCTCGCCGGGACGGCCCTGGACGCCTCGCTCACCGGCGTGGTCGTCGGCGTGCTCACCGTCAACCAGCAGACCTTCGACACCTTCCGGTTCTGGGCCGTCGGCTCGCTCGCCGGACGCCCGCCGCAGGTCGCGACCTGGGTGGTCCCGTTCGTCGTGCTCGGCGTCCTGGTCGCCTTCGCCGCCGCCCGCGGCCTGGACGCGCTCGCGCTCGGCGACGACGTCGCCCGCGGCCTCGGCCGCAACGTCGGCCGCGTCCGGCTCGGCGCGGCCGCCGCCGCGATCCTGCTCACCGGCGCGGCCGTCGCCGCCGCCGGGCCCATCGGGTTCGTCGGCCTCGCCGTCCCGCACCTCGCCCGCGCCCTCGTCGGCGCCGACCACCGCTGGACCCTCACCGTGTCCCTCCTGCTCGGCCCCGCGCTGCTGCTCGTCGCCGACGTCCTCGGCCGGCTGGTCGTCCCGCCCGCCGAGGTCCGCGCCGGCGTCGTCACGGCCCTGCTCGGCGCGCCCTTCCTGCTGGTCCTCGTCCGCCGCGCCCGCACGGTGACCGCATGACCTCCACGCCTTCCACATCCGCCGCGCCTCCACCCGCCGCACCGGCGCGGCTCCGGCATCCCGCCGCGGGCGTGCTCGTGCTCGGCCTCGGGCCCGTCGCGGTCACCGTCCGCCGCCGCGCGCTGGTCTTCGGCGCCGTGCTGGCGGTGCTGACCGCCGTCGCCGCCGTGGCCTCGCTCGCGATCGGCAGCACCTTCGTCGCGCCCGGCGACGTGGTGCGCGCGCTGGCCGGGGACGGCCCCGCGACCCTGATCGTCCAGGACCTGCGGCTCCCGCGCGTGGAGGTCGGCCTGGCCGTCGGCGCGCTGCTCGGCGTGTCCGGCGCGCTGCTGCAGTCGGTCGCCCGCAACCCGCTCGCCGGACCGGACGTCATGGGCGTGACCCAGGGCGCGGGCCTCGCCGCGACCGCCGCGATGACCGCCGGGCTCGGCGCGTCCTGGCTCGGCCCGGTCGCGCTGCTCGGCGGCCTGGCCGCCGCGGCCGCCGTGTTCGCCTTCGCCGGGCGGACGGGCCTCACCGCCAACCGCTTCGTGCTCTCCGGGATCGCCGTCGCGCTCGCGCTGCGGGCCCTCACCGAGGTCTTCATCGTCGGCGCGGACCCCGCCGACGGCGAACGCGCCCGGGTGTGGCTGGCCGGCAGTCTCGCCGGGCTCGGCGCGCGCGAGACGCTCACCCTGCTCGTCCCGCTT
>NZ_JBFAOF010001168.1:0-1992 GCF_040675125.1 Spirillospora sp. NPDC049652
GCAGAGCCGGTGCTGGGCGATCCCGACGAGACGCTTCCGGACGACAGCCGCTACGCGTGGCCCGTCCTGGTGCTCGCCGCGACGGCGTGCGCCGAACTCGGCGGCACGCCCGAGTTCGAGCGCGTGGAGAAGCGCGCGCAGGCGACGCTGGTCCTCGGACCGGCGCAGGAGGCGTGGAAGAGCACCTACGACGCCGCCGCCGCGCGCGCACGAGGCGACCTGGACGCCGACGCCTGGGACGAGGCCGCGGCCAGGTGGAAGGCGCTGGCGAACCCCTTCCACGAGGCGACGGCGCTCACCTGGGCCGGGCAGGCGGCCCTGCACGCGGGCGACCGCGACGCCGCCCGCGAACGCCTCGCGCGGGCCACCGACCTGGCCCGCGAGCTCGGCGCCGTGCCGCTGCTGGACCGGCTGTCCGGGCTGTCGCAGCGGGCCCGGCTCGGCGAGCGGACCGAGCCCGCCGCCGCGCCGTTCGGCCTCACCCCGCGCGAGTTCGAGGTGCTGCGGCTGGTCGCCGACGGGCAGAGCAACCGCGACATCGCCGAGGCCCTGTTCATCTCCGCGAAGACCGCCAGCGTGCACGTCTCCAACATCCTGGCCAAGCTGGGCGTCACCAGCCGGGGCGAGGCCGCCGCGACCGCGCACCGCCTCTCCCTGTTCACCCCCGCCGCCCACTGACCGCCCTCCCCCAGGGGGCGCACGCGAAAGGGCCCGGCCACCGCGAGGTGGGCCGGGCCCTGCCGGGATGAGGGGCGCCGCTCCGCGTCAGGCGGGGACGCGCGCGACGCAGAAGACGGTCTGCCCGAACGGCGGCCGGACGATCCGCTCGATCGCCCGGGTGGTCGGGATGACCGTCCGGTCGTAGATCTTGACGAGCCGCGGGTCGGGGTAGCCCGCGCCGCCGCGCCGGACCGCCGCCCACCAGGCGATGCCGCCCAGGAAGTTGATCGGCTTGAGCACGTCCGGGACCAGGCCCGCCTCGCGCACCGACTCCGCCAGCGTGTCCGGGGTGTACCGCTGGACGTGCCCGACCTTGCGGTCGAAGTCGCCGTAGAGCTGCGGGTAGCCGGGCACCCAGATGACGATGCGGCCGCCGGGCTCGGTCACGGCGGCCAGGTCGCGCAGCGCCTGCACGTCGTCCTTGATGTGCTCCAGGACGTTCATCATGACGACGGTGTCGACCTTCTGCCGGATGTCGATCGCGGCGGGCAGCTCCAGGTCGATGACCTCGACGTCCTCGTTGCCGTCGTAGCGCTTGCGCAGCTCGCGGACGCAGTACGGGTCGTTGTCGCTGACGACCAGGTAGTCCAGGCGGCCCGCGAACTGCTCGGAGAAGTGGCCGAGCCCGGAGCCGATCTCCAGGAGCTTGCGCCCGACGTGCGGGGCGACCATGTCGTACTCGTACTTGCGGTAGTTGCGCGCCTCGTCGCCGCCGAGGTGGTTCTCCAGCGCGCCCTCACCGGCGGCGGGCTGGACCACGTCCTCGCCCGCGGCGGGCGGCGCGGCCGCCGCCGCCTGCTTGGGGCCGCTGCTCAGGAGGCTGAGGACGCCGCCCATGATGCTCTTCTTCTGACCTGGTGACTGCATACTTCCCGCTCGCTCGGATGCTGTTCGACAGGGCCGATGCCGATCTCGGGCACAAAGGTCGGGACAGTCTACCCACAGCGCGCGGCCCCAAAGGCCCGGTCCGCGACAGCGCGTCAGGCCGGGGAAAGCACCAGGTCAGGCGGCGGTGAACCCCGCCTCGACCCGCAGTCATCCCGTGGTCAAGCCGCGGTCAGCCGCCGGTGAACTCCCGGGCGGCCCGTCTAGGGCCCGCGGGCCCCGACAGGTTCCAGGTCACGTCCCCGTAGCGAACGCTGTGCAGGTGGTCGCGGACGGCCTGCTCGGCGGGGTCGGGCCGCCGGGTCCGCGCGATCCCGTACACGTCCATGATCTCACTCAGCACGGCGGCGCGGACCGCGTCGAGCGTCACCGGCAGCCCGAGGTCGG
>NZ_JBFAOF010001169.1:0-1990 GCF_040675125.1 Spirillospora sp. NPDC049652
CCCGCGGGTGCCGCTGACGACCAGCACTCCGGCGAGCGCGACCAGCGCGATCGGGATCATCAGCTCCTGCGCCTCGGCGTCCCGCTGGGACGCCAGCCAGGCGGTGAAGCCGGCGCAGCCGACCAGGGCCAGGACCGACACCACGTGCGCGCCGTCGATCAGCAGCAGCGGCAGCGCGTCGTAGGTCTGGGACGGCTTGGGCAGGCTCTTGGTGAGGCCGCCCGCCTTCAGCGGGTCCACCAGCAGGATGACCGTGGCCACCAGCGTGTAGGAGACCGCGAACAGCCAGGCCACGAACCGCACCTGGACGAGGCGGGCGATCAGCTCCACCATGCCGAGCGCGAGCCAGACCGGCGCGAGCAGCGCCGCGCCGAGCTCGACGACCCGGAAGACCGGCGGGTTGAACTTCATCAGGAAGCCCGCCGTCATGGCCAGCAGCGCCAGGGACAGCCCCACCTGGGTGACCGACCAGGCGATCAGGAAGAGCATCCGGTCCGTGGAGGCGCGCTTGACCAGCAACCCGGTGGCGATTAAGGCACCCAGGGTCGCCAGCAGGGCGAGGAGAGCGTTGACCATCGCGCCCCATGGTGCCCGATGCGGAGGGATGAGGGGTAACCCGGGCGCACTTTCCCACGCCCTGAGCGCTCTGCGGGCCGCTTTCGCCCAGGGCTCGGGACGGCCCCGGGACGTGAGTCACGCCAGGGGCTCCAGGGGCCTCCGGGGACGGGCTCCGATGCGACGGCGAGGACGCGGCAGGGGCATTGCCCCGTATAGCACCGCGTATCTACAGTGGCCTTTCACGCCTGAGGTCGCGTACGCACCGAGGAGAACTGCATGAGCAGCCTGACCCTCGACACCCGGTTCGCCCGCCCTTCGCCCCGGTCCGCGGCGGTCCCGCCCCGGCGCGCCGCGCGGGAGCCCGGCGACCTGATGAAGGCCCTGGTGCTGCGGGCCCGCGAGGGCGACGCCGAGGCGTTCGGGCAGCTCTACGGCCGGTACCTGGACCAGGTCTACCGCTACGTCTACCACCGGGTCGGCGCGCACTCCCTCTCCGAGGACCTGACCAGCGAGACGTTCCTGCGGGCGTGGCGGCGGATGGGCGACTTCAACTGGCAGGGCAAGGACTTCGGCGCGTGGCTGGTCACGATCGCCCGGAACCTGGTCGCCGACCACTTCAAGTCCGGCCGCCACCGGCTGGAGGTCTGCACCGCCGACCTGGTCGAGCCGGACCGCCCGCAGGAGGGGCCGGAGCACGCCGTGCTGGACTCGATCACCCACCGGGCCGTCCTCACGGCCGTCCGGGGCCTCGGCGAGGAGCAGCGCGAGTGCGTCGTGCTGCGCTTCATGCACGGCCTCTCGGTCGCGGAGACGGCCGTGGTGATGGGCAAGAAGACGGGCGCGGTCAAGGCGCTGCAGTACCGCGCCGTCCGGTCGCTGGCCCGGACTCTCCCGGACGACCTGCGGAGCTGACCGTGCGACGGGTTGAATACGCTCGGGTCATGCGGCACATCTGGCAGCGGGACTTCTGGCAGCGCGGGGACGAGGACCACGTGAGCGCGGGCGAGGCGGCGGCGGCCGCGGCGGAGCCCCACCCGCCGGTCCCCGCGGCCGACCGGCGGGCGGCGGCGTTCTTCGACGTGGACAACACGATGATGCGCGGCGCGTCCATCTACTACTTCGCGCGCGGGCTCGCCGCCCGCAAGCTGTTCACCCTGCGCGACCTGGCCGCGTTCGCGCTCGGGCAGGCCGCCTTCCGCGTCCGCGGCACCGAGAACGCCGAGCACATCTCCACCGCCCGCGAGGCCGCCCTGGCGTTCGTCGCCGGCCAGAAGGTCAGCGACATCGTCCGGCTCAGCGAGGAGATCTACGACGAGGTCATGGCCGACCGGATCTGGAGCGGCACCCGCTCGCTCGCCCTCCAGCACCTGGACGCGGGCCAGCAGGTGTGGCTCGTCACCGCCACGCCCGTCGAGGTGGCCCGCACGATCGC
>NZ_JBFAOF010001170.1:0-1989 GCF_040675125.1 Spirillospora sp. NPDC049652
CAGGCCGAGCGCGCCGGTCACGCCGTTCAGCACCACGTCGCAGGGGTGCGCGGCGACCTCGGCGACCGCGTCCGGCCCGGCGACGATCTTCGGGATCGGGTACTCGCCCGCGCTGAACCCGCGCCGCTGCGCCTCGGCGTAGAAGGCGAGCTGGAGGTCCTGGGCGGCCGAGGCGCGCGCGACGGCGACGACCTCGGGGTGGAACTCCAGGGCCTGCTCGGCGAGCAGGTCCACCCGGCCGCCGCCCGCCGCCAGGGCGGTCACCCGGAACCGCCCGGGGTTGCGGCGGATCACGTCCAGGGCCTGCGTGCCTATCGACCCGGTGGAGCCGAGCACCGCCACCTCGCGGGGGCGCGCTCCGTCAGGGCTTCCGGCCGGTGTTCCAGTCGCGGTTGCAGTCACCGTCCCATTGTCGGCCATCACCGGCCACGCCGGGGACGGCCCGCACGGAACACGCACACCCCCGCCACATGGCCGAACGCGCAAACCCGCCGACCACCCCTGACCAGCTTTGTCCAGTTATGCCACTGCGCGTGTAAGCATGCCCGGCTTACCGTCCGCAGGCGGGCCACCTCCGCATCCCCGGCTCCACCCCCGACTCGAGGAGACCCGATGGGACGCATCCCTCACCGCCCCTCGCCCCGCCGCAGCCCCCGCCCCTCGCCCCGCCGCGTCGTCCTGACCCTGCTCGCCGCGTCCGCCGTCGTCCCGCTCGCCGCCGGACCCGCGCACGCCGACCCGGCCCCGACCGCGCCGCGCCCCCCGAACCCGACCGCTCCCCATCCGACGGCCCCGGACCCGACCGCGCCGTTCGCCCCGGGCCCCACCGCGCCGGTCGTCCACCCGCTCGCCACCACCACCGCCGCCCAGCAGGCGGCGCGCGACTTCTGGACCCCGGAGCGGATGCGATCCGCCACCCCGATGGACGCGCTGACCAGCGACAAGAGGATCTCGCCCGCGCAGATCAAGAAGGGCCTGCCGGCGGTCATCCAGTACTCCCAGCCGAACGGCGGCTCCGCCTGGACCGGCGGCGGCGCGGTCACCCGGACCGCCGGGCGGGTCTTCTTCACCTACCAGGGCAGGACGGCGTCCTGCTCGGGCGACGCCATCACCAGCACCAACAAGAGCGTCGTCGTCACCGCCGGGCATTGCGTCAAGCTGGACGGCGCGTGGCACACCAACTGGACGTTCGTCCCCGGCTACAACAACGGCAACGCCCCCTACGGCACGTGGACGGCCGCCAAGACCCTGTCCACCCCGCAGTGGACCGCCAGCGAGGACATCAACTACGACGTCGGCGCGGCCGTCGTCGCCCCCCTGAACGGACAGCGGCTCACCGACGTGGTCGGCGGCCAGGGCATCGCGTTCAACCAGGCGCGCGGCCAGGTCATGTACGCGTTCGGCTACCCCGCCGCCTCGCCGTACGACGGGACCAAGCTCATCTACTGCTCCGGCTCGGTGATCGACGACTTCCTGCTCAGCAACGACCAGGGGATCGGCTGCAACCAGACCGGCGGCGCGAGCGGCGGCCCGTGGTTCCTGAACTTCAGCGAGTCGACGGGCACCGGGGTGCAGAACTCGGTGAACAGCTTCAAGTACAACTTCCTGCCGAACTACATGTTCGGCCCGTACTTCGGCACCGACGCGCAGAACCTCTACAACACCGCCCAGTCGTCCTGACGGTGTCCTGAGGGTCCGGGCCTCCGCAAGCTCGCGAAGGCCCGGACCTCGGCCGGACGATCACTCGAAGTGACCGGCCGGGTGCGGCGCGTCCTGCGAGACTGCGGGCCATGCCCTCCCGCCTGTCCGCCCCCGCCATCGCACTGCCGGCCTGCGCCGCGTTACTGACCGGGCCGCCCGCGGGCGTCGGCCTGCCCGGCCACGGGTCCGCGCGGGTCGCCGTCCATGAAGTCGCCGCGTCCGCGGCCGGGCGCGCCCTGGCCCGCTGGCCGGTCCGGGGACGCGGCGTCGGCGGCCGTCCGCCGGACC
>NZ_JBFAOF010001171.1:0-1988 GCF_040675125.1 Spirillospora sp. NPDC049652
CGGCGGTGACGCCGGGTGCGCTCGCGGCGAGCTCGGCCGCGAACTCGACGATCGTCCGGACGACCGTCTCGGGGCCGTGCTCGCGCCCGGTGGGACGGCCCTCGGTGCGGAGGACCGTCCCATCGGGGTCGATCAGCGCCCCTTTCATCGACGTCCCGCCGACGTCCAGGGCGACGACCGTCATTTGACCGAGCCGGCGGTGAGGCCGCCGACCAGGTACCGCTCGATAACGACGAAGAGGATCACAACGGGCACGATAGCGATGACCGAGGTCGCGAAGAGGAACTGCCAGTGCGCCTGGTACTGCGTGACGAACGACGGCGCGACCACGGTCAGCGGTTTGCGGTCGGGGGAGACCGTCACGGTCAGCGCGACGATGAACTCGTTCCACGCCGCGATGAACGTGTAGACGACGGCCGTGACGACGCCCGGCATCGAGATCGGCAGGGTGACCCGGGTCAGCGCGGCCATCCGGCCCGCGCCGTCCAGGAACGCCGCCTCCTCCAGCTCGCGCGGAATCGACGAGAAGTACCCGTGCAGGATCCACACGCAGAACGGCAGGTTGAACGCCGCGTTCACCAGGATCAGCGCGAGCAGCGTGTCGGTGAGGTTGAGCGCCACCATCTCCCGGTAGATGCCGATGACCAGCGCCGTCGGCGCGAACATCTGCGTCACCAGCACCAGCAGCAGGAACGCCCCGCGCCCCCGGAACCGGTTGCGCGCGGTGTAGTACGCGGCGGGCAGCGCGCACAGCAGCGTCACCAGCGTGGACGCGACCGCGACCTCCAGCGACACCACCAGCGCCTGCCCGACACCGGTGCCCTTCCACACGTCCGCGTAGTTCGACCACTGCCAGTGGGACGGCACGTACGTGCCGGGCGAGTGCGTCAGGTCCGACGGGGACTTCAGCGACGTGAGGAACATCTGCAGGTAGGGCAGCACGAACAGCAGCCCGACCAGCCATCCGACGGCCGTCAGCAGCACCGTCCGCAGCCGTATCGGACGCCGTCCGGACCGCGTCCGTCCCGGAGCCTCCACCGCCACCGTCCGCCCGCTCATCGGGTCTCCTCCCGCCAGCGCGAGAAGCGCAGGTACAGCAGCACCATGACCAGCACGAGCGCGAAGTTGACCACCGACATCGCCGCGGACTCGCCCACGTGCTGGTCGGAGAAGGCCAGCTTGTACATGAACGTGGTGGTGGTGTCGGTGTCGTTGCCCGGCCCGCCCCCGGTCATCTCGTAGATGATCGGGAACGAGTTGAACACGTTGATGACGTTGATGATCCCGGCGATCAGGATCGCCGGGCGCAGCAGCGGCAGCGTGATCTGGAAGTACGACCGCCACGGGCCCGCGCCGTCCACCCGGGCCGCCTCGTACACGTCCGCCGGGATCGTCTGCAGCCCGGCGAGGATCACGAACGAGGTGAACGGCAGCGACACGAACACCGCCACCCACATCATCCAGCCCATCGCCTGGTGCGGGTCGCCCAGCCAGTTGTGCGGCTGGTCGATCACGTGCAGGTCGAGCAGCACCCGGTTGACCAGGCCGGAGAAGTTGTCCAGCATCCACTTCCAGATCAGCGCGGTCATCAGGACCGACGCCGCCCACGGCACGATCACCGCCCAGCGCACCACGCGGCGGCCGGGGAAGCGGGCGTTGAGCAGCTGGCCGAGCGCCAGCGACAGCAGCAGCGTCACGACGACGACGCCCCCGACCCACAGCACCGTGCGGAGCAGGACCGGGACCAGCGCGTCCTCGTCGAACAGGTCGGAGTAGTTGCGCACCCCGGCCCAGCCCGTGGTCAGGCCGGACGAGGTGATCTTCTGCAGCGAGGTGCGGGCCATCTCCACGACGGGCCACAGCACCACGAAGGCGATGAGCAGGATCGACGGGCCGAGCCACAGCAGGGGCGCCAGCTTGCGCAGCGCCCGCAGCGCGGCCGGGGACGCGGCCCCGGAGCGGGGTGCTCCGGGGGCCGCGTCCGGCGG
>NZ_JBFAOF010001172.1:0-1978 GCF_040675125.1 Spirillospora sp. NPDC049652
CGGCGGTCCGACCGCGGCCTCGGCGTCGTCGGCGGGCGGCGCAGCGGCGCGGTGCTGGCCCTGACCGGCCCTCCCGGCGTCGGCAAGACCTCGCTGGGCGAGTCCATCGCCAAGGCCATGGGCCGCGAGTTCGTCCGCGTCGCGCTCGGCGGCGTCCGGGACGAGGCGGAGATCCGCGGCCACCGGCGCACCTACGTCGGCGCGCTGCCGGGCCGGATCGTCCGCGCGATCCGCGAGGCCGGCTCGATGAACCCGGTCGTGCTGCTGGACGAGATCGACAAGGTCGGCGCGGACTACCGGGGCGACCCGACCGCGGCGCTGCTGGAGGTCCTCGACCCCGAGCAGAACCACACCTTCCGCGACCACTACCTGGAGGTCGAGCTCGACCTGTCGGACGTGCTGTTCCTCGCGACCGCCAACGTCGTGGAGGCCATCCCCGGGCCGCTGCTCGACCGGATGGAGCTCGTCCAGCTCGACGGGTACACCGAGCACGAGAAGGTGACGATCGCCCGCGACCACCTGCTGCCCAAGCAGCTGGAGAAGGCGGGGCTGGAGCCGGCGGAGGTCGCGTTCGACGACGCGGCGCTGCGGAAGCTGGCCTCGGAGTACACCCGCGAGGCGGGCGTCCGGTCGCTGGACCGCGCGATCGCCCGCGTGCTGCGGAAGGTCGCCGCGAACGTCGCGCTGGAGAAGACCGCGCTGCCGCTGACGGTCGGCGAGGACGGGCTGAAGGACTACCTCGGCCGTCCCCGGTTCACGCCGGAGGCCGAGCTCAGCCGGTCCGAGCGGCGGACGGGCGTGCCCGGCGTCGCGACCGGCCTCGCGGTCACCGGCGCGGGCGGCGACGTCCTCTACATCGAGGCGTCCCTCGCCGACAAGGAGACCGGCGACACCGGCGTCACGCTCACCGGCCAGCTCGGCGACGTGATGAAGGAGTCGGCCCGGATCGCGCTGTCCTACCTCCGCTCGCGCGGCGCGGAGCTGGAACTGCCGGTCGGCGACCTGAAGGACCGCGGCGTCCACGTCCACGTGCCCGCCGGGGCCGTCCCGAAGGACGGGCCGAGCGCCGGGATCACCATGACCACGGCCCTCGCGTCCCTGCTGTCGGGCCGCCCGGTCCGCCCCGAGGTCGCGATGACCGGCGAGGTCTCCCTCACCGGCCGGGTGCTGCCGATCGGCGGGCTCAAGCAGAAGCTGCTGGCCGCCCACCGGCTCGGCATCACCACCGCGATCGTCCCGAAGCGGAACGAGCCCGACCTCGAGGACGTCCCGGCCGAGGTGCTGGCCGACATGACCGTCCACGCGGTCAGCGACGTCCGCGAGGTCCTGGACCTGGCCCTGGAGCCCGCCACCACCCCCGTCACCGTCTGACCCACCCACCCGGAAAGGCCGCCTCGCCCCCTGCGCGAGGCGGCCTTCCGCCGTTCCTCAAGAGGGGAAGCGGGTCCCGGCCCGCGCCGTTAGCCGACCAGGCGGAACCAGACCCGCAGCCGTCCGTCGTCCTGGGTGTCGAATCCCCAGTCGTCGGAGAGCGCTTCGAGGATCGGGAGGCCGCGTCCGCCGAGGCCGCAGGGGGCGTCGGTGTAGTGCGGAAGCGTCCCGCCGCCTCCGTCCACGACGGCGACGGTCACGGTGTGTCCATTGGTTTCGACCGACAGTTCGACGGTCTTTCCGCCGCCGTGGATGACGGCGTTGGTGCAGGTCTCGGAGGTGAGCAGGACGCAGTCGTCCAGCGCGGGGTGCTCGCTTCCGAGGAGTTTGGCGACCCAGTGGCGGGCGGCGGCGACCTGTTCCGTGTCGGACGGGAAGACTTGGAGGTGCTTCACGCCCGGGGACGCGGTCACGTGGTGGTCCGGGCGGGGACGAGGGCGAGTCGTCCGAGGTGGTGGTCTTCGAGGTCCGCGCGTACGACCCGCGCGTCCGCTGACCGTCGTATTCTCATGTGCGTCCTCCTTGTGAGGATGGGCCGCGCGGCCGG
>NZ_JBFAOF010001173.1:0-1978 GCF_040675125.1 Spirillospora sp. NPDC049652
CCCGCCGCGGCCCCGGCGTCCGGCTCGCCGTCCAGGTCGAGGTCGGGCAGGTCGGGGAGGTCGGGCGGCAGGTCGGGCAGGTCGGGGAGGTCCGGCAGGTCGGAGAGCTCGCCGAGGTCCGCCGCGAGGTCGGCGGCGAGGCCGGCGGGGTCGGCGCAGACGCTCTCGGCCTGGCCGAGCGTCCAGCCGGTGAACACCGACAGGCGGCGCAGCAGGGTGCGCTCGCGGTCGTCCAGCAGCTCGTGCGACCAGTCGATCGCGGCGCGCAGGGTGCGCTGCCGGTGCGGGGCGGTGCGGGCGTTCGCGCCGAGCAGCCGGAAGCGGTCGGCGAGCCGGTCGGCGATCTGCTCGACCGTCAGCACCCGCAGCCGGGCGGCGGCCAGCTCCAGCGCGAGCGGGACGCCGTCCAGGGCGCGGCCGACCTCGGTGACCGCCGCGTCGTTCTCGGGCGTGAGGGCGAAGTCGGGCCGGACGGCCCGGGCCCGCTCGGCGAACAGCCGCACGGCCTCGCCGCGGTCCAGCGGCGGGACGCGCCAGACCGTCTCGCCCTCGGTGCGCAGCGGCTCGCGGCTGGTGGCGACCAGCCGCAGCCGGCTGCAGGCCGGCAGCAGCGCCCCGGCGAGCTCGGCGCACTCGGCCACCACGTGCTCGCAGTTGTCCAGGACGAGCAGCACGGCCCGGTCGCCGATCGCGTCGGCGAGGGTGACGGTCAGCGGCCGCCCCTCCTCCTCGGACGCGCCGAGCACGGTCGCGACACGCCGGGCGACCACGTCGGCGGGCCCGCCGGGCGCGATGTCGGCCAGCTCGACGAACCAGACCCCGCCGGGGTGCGCCGCGACCACGCCGTGCGCGACGTGCACGGCGAGCCGGGTCTTGCCGATGCCGCCCGCGCCGCAAAGCGTCACGGCGCGGGTCGTCTCCAGCAGGCCGCGCAGGTCGGCGACGTCCCGCTCGCGGCCCACGAACGCGTTGGGCTCGGCGGGCAGGTTGGTCCTGACCGGCGGTGCGGCCGGCGGGTGCGGCGGTGTCATGCCCAGTGGCCTCCACAACCTCCGGCGGCGCCGGATCGGGTGCCCTCGGCAAGGAAAGCCCCTGGTCCGAGTCGTCCCCTGCGAGTGTTCCACCCCGCCGGGCGCCGCGTCCCCGATTCGCCACGGAGAACTATCTCCCGCTGCTTTACCCGCCGTCCGTAACCGGCCCAGCCGCCGTCCTGGGGGCCGGGAGCGGCGGTCCGGCGAGAGGGGAGAAACACGCCCGGAGCGCTCCGATTCCACCCTCGGGGCCCGCTGGCCTTACCGTAGTTCGCCGTGCCCCACCCCTCCGATCCGACCGCTGACCCCACGCCGACCTTGGACGACGCCCTCGTCGGCGAGGCCGTGCTGGGCGTGTACCGGCAGATGTTCGCCGCGCTCGCCCGCGACAGCGGCGCGGTCGTGGACGACCCGGAGCTGGTGGACGTCGCCGAGACGCTGCTCGCCGCGTTCGCCGACGCGGGCGAGGAGGGGCTGAGCCGCGAGCAGATGCGCTACGTGTGCCGCCGCTACCCGGCCGAGGTGTTCGAGAACCGGCTGCGTGTGCTGCGCGGGCTCGGGGCCGTCCGCGAGGTGTTCCCGAAGCCGAACCAGCTCCGCTACCGGGCGTCGTTCACCTCCGTCGTCGGGCTGATGTTCGTGCGCCGGATGATGCTGGACGGCGGTCAGTCCGAAATGCACCGGTTGCTGGCGCTGGAGCAGCTGAACGTCGCCGACCCGAGGATGACGCCCGAGCAGGCGCGCGACGGCGCGGCCGGGCTGGCCCGCGCGTTCCGGCTGTGGAGCGTGGAGCTGCTCACCCTGACCAACGGGACGATCGAGGAGCTGCGCGAGCAGGCCCCCAAGCTGTGGGGCACCGAGGAGATCCTGCAGCGGGCCGAGCGGCTGCACGGGGCGATCCTGCGCCGCTGGCCGCAGCTCGACCGCGCCTGCACCGACCTGCGCAC
>NZ_JBFAOF010001174.1:0-1978 GCF_040675125.1 Spirillospora sp. NPDC049652
GGGGGGGCGCCCTCACCCGCGACTTCCGGGGCCGCGCCCGGGCCGCGCTCGACCGCGCCGCCGCCGCGTACGAACCGTCCGAGACCGTCGCCTACCCGCTGGTCTCGGCGGGGGAGCGGTTCCCGTTCGTCGCGGCGGACGCCCGCGGCTTCCTGCTCGGCGAACCCCGCGACGACGCCGAGCGGTTCGCCGCGATCCTCCAGGGCGTCGGGTACGTCGAGCGGCTCTGCTTCGACTACCTCGCCATGCTCGGCGCGCCCGTCGACGGCGACCTCACCCTCACCGGGGGAGCCGCCCGCAGCGCCTACTGGTGCCAGCTCCGCGCCGACATCCTCGGCCGTCCGGTCACGCTGCCCGAACACGCCGAGCCCGCGCTCGGCGCGGCGGTCCTCGCCGCGTCGGCCGGACGGGCCCTGCCCGAGGCCGCCGCCGGGATGGTCTCGGTCCGCGCGACCCTGGACCCCCGCCCCACCCACCACACCCGGTTCGACGACGGCTACCTGCGCCTGGTCGGCGAACTGGAACGGCGCGGCTGGCTGCCTCAGCCGGTCGCCGAGCACGCACGGGAAAGGACGCCCGCATGACCCGCCTGGTCCTGGTCCGCCACGGTGAGACCGAATGGCATGCCGAGAACCGGTACGCCGGGGTCTCCGACGTCGCGCTGACCCCGCGCGGGCTGGAGCAGGCCGGGCTGCTGGCCGGCTGGGCGCAGGGCGCGGGCCTGTCCGCGCTCTGGTCGTCCGACCTCACCCGCGCCCGGCTCACCGCGTCGTTCAGCGCCGAGGCCACCGGCCTGCCCCTGCAGATCGACCCGCGCCTGCGCGAGCTGGACTTCGGCCGGGCCGAGGGACTCACCCGCGCCGAGATGCGCGAACGCTTCCCGGCCGCGCTCCAGGCCTTCCACGACGACCCGGTCAGCGGGCACCTCCCCGGCGGGGAGGACCCGCAGGCCGCCGCCGCGCGCTTCGTCTCCTGCCTGGACGACATCACCGCACGGCACCCGGACGGACGCGTCATGGTCGTCGCGCACACCACCGCGATCCGGCTGGTGCTCTGCCACTACCTGTCCATGCCGCTGCGCGACTACCGCCGCGTCTTCCCCTCGGTCCGCAACTGCGCCCTGACCGAGCTCCGGCTGACCGGTGGGCACGCGGCGCTGCTGGAGTTCAACACCCCGCTGCGCGGAGCGCTGGACGCCTCACCCCACGGCGACCGTCCGCAGACCACGCCCGTCCGCCCGGCGGCGCCCACGCGCCCGAC
Organism: Spirillospora sp. NPDC049652; assembly: GCF_040675125.1. NCBI lineage: Bacteria > Bacillati > Actinomycetota > Actinomycetes > Streptosporangiales > Thermomonosporaceae > Spirillospora > Spirillospora sp. NPDC049652. Next base: position 1,261 of record NZ_JBFAOF010001174.1, read on the forward strand.
CGAGGCCACCCGCCCGACCGAGCCCGACCGCCAGGCCGCACCGGCCGGCCAGACCGAGCCCGACCGTCAGACCGAGCCCGACCGCCAGAGCAGGAGTCACCGATGACCACCCGCGTCCTCGCCGCCGGCGACCACTTCGTCCTGAACCGGCTCCTCGTGGACGCCGTCCGCGCCGAGGCCTCCGCCCTCCGCGGGGCCGCCGCCGATCTGGAGTTCACCGAGCTGACGCTGCCCTGGCCGGTCGTGCCGTTCGGCCGGGTCGCCGAGGTGGACGAGGCGTCCGGCACCGAGGACGAGCTGATCGAGGCGCTGCAGGGCGTCCAGGTCTGCGTCACCCAGATGGCGCCGCTCACCCGCCGCGTCCTGGAGAACTGCCCCGACCTGGAGTTCTTCGGCGTGAGCCGCGGCGGGCCGGTCAACGCCAACCTGGAGGCCGCCACCGAGCACGGCGTCGCGGTCGCCTTCGCCCCCGGGCGCAACGCCGCCGCGACCGCCGAGCACACCCTCGGCATGATCATGGCGGCCGCCCGGCGCATCCCGCAGACCCACGCCGACCTGCACGCGGGCCTGTGGCGCGGCGACTACTACCGCTACGAGCAGGTCGGCCCGGAGATCGAGGGCAGCACCATCGGCCTGGTCGGCTACGGCGCCGTCGGCAGCCGCGTGGCCCGCATGCTCAAGGCCCTCGGCGCGCGCGTCCTGGTCCACGACCCCTACG
>NZ_JBFAOF010001175.1:0-1977 GCF_040675125.1 Spirillospora sp. NPDC049652
CGTGGACGGTTGGGGACGGACGGGTGCGCGCCCGGCGCCGCGGAGGCGGCACCCGGCGCGGGTGTCACTCCGGCGGGGTCCCCGGAGGGACCGCGCCGCTCGTGGAATTCCGGAACCTCGTTCACCAGCGGCTCCCGTGGGTCGGAACTGCCTTGTGGGTCAACCCTTGTGTCGCTGCCGCCGGTCAGGCCGCGCACTCGCGGCAGATCGGCTGGCCGTTCTTCTCGGTGGCCAGCTGGCTGCGGTGGTGCACCAGGAAGCACCGGCTGCACGTGAACTCGTCGGCCTGGCGCGGAACGACCCGGAAGGTCAGCTCCTCGTTGGACAGGTCGGCGCCGGGCAGCTCGGCGACCTCGCCGGCGTCCAGGTCCTCGTCGATGATGCTCGCGGCCTTGTCGGCGCGGCGGGCCTGAAGTTCCTGGAGGCTGTCCTCACTCAGGTCGTCGTCGGTCTTGCGTGGGCTGTCGTAGTCGGTCGCCATCTTCGTCTCCATCCCCCTCGATGCTTTATGCGCCCCGTCGCGCGGATCTAACGCTCGGGGGGCCGTTCTTGTGCCCGATCCGGGCGGGAAATTCTGTCACGGGCGGTGAGCTGTGCCACACGAGGCGCGACCGTTCCCACGAGTGACACCGATCACCCGTCCGGCCCGCATAGATGTGGCGCACGTCACTCACCCGCCGGTTGCCACGCTGCGAAACAGAGCCGTGACGCCCGGGGGCGCAACCAACGGCGGCGGGATCATATCCTTCTCTGCGGCCGCTCGCGCACCGACCGCCCCGCCACGCCCCCGGCGCGTCCTCCCGCGGCCGCACGGACCGTCCGCGCGGCCGTCCGCGTAACCGGCCACACGGCCCGCCCCGCCGGACCGCGCCCCCACGTCTCCCGCCCGCGGCGACCCCTGTCTCCTACCCGCCTCGGCGCGCTCCAGCGCATCGGCCCGGCGCTGCCGTCCCCGGAGAACCGCGGGCATCCCGCGAATCGCCAGGAAAGACCCGATCCGGCACTGAACCCATCGTGTCGATGAAACGTCTGAACTAACGCGATATCGTGCAGCGCCACACCACACAAGCGGGTCACGGGAGGGTCTGATGCCGGAAGCCGCTCCGCTGGAGCCGGGCGATCCGCGGGCACTGGGACAGTACGAGGTCGTCGGGCGGCTCGGGGCAGGCGGGCAGGGCGCGGTGTTTCTCGGCCGCGCCCCGGGGGGAGAATACGTCGCCGTCAAGCTGCTGCACACGCAGATGGCGGCCGACAAGGCGGCGCGGGCGCGGTTCGCCCGCGAGGTCACCGCGGCCAGCAAGGTCGACCCGCAGTGCACCGCCCGAGTGATCGACTTCGACGTCGAGGGCGACCAGCCCTACGTCATCAGCGAGTTCATCGACGGGGCCTCGCTGCACGACGTCGTCGCGCACAACGGCCCGATGAACGCCGACGACCTGCTGCTGCTCGCGATCGGCACCGCGACCGCGCTCGCCGCGATCCACGAGGCCGGGATCGTGCACCGCGACTTCAAGCCGAACAACGTCATGCTGGCGAGCGACGGCCCGCGCGTGGTCGACTTCGGCATCGCCCGCACCGTCAACTCGCAGGAGAGCGCGGTCACCGCGACCGGCATGGTCGTCGGCACCCCCGGCTACCTGGCCCCCGAGCAGCTCACCGGCGCGCCGCTCACGCCCGCGGTGGACATCTTCGCCTGGGGCGCGACCATGGTCTTCTCCGCGACCGGGCAGTCCCCGTTCGAGGCCGAGACGCTGCCGGTGATCATCAACCGGATCCTGAACGAGGAGCCGGACCTGTCCGGGGTGCCCGCCGGGCCCGTCCGCGACATGGTCCGGCGGGCGCTGTCCAAGGACGCCGGGCTGCGTCCGCCCGCGCCGCAGCTGCTGCTGCAGCTGCTCCAGTCGGTGAACGCGACCCCGGCGGGAGCGGCGGCCGGCGGCGCGCTGCTCGACCAGGCACCCGATCGTCGGGGACATG
>NZ_JBFAOF010001176.1:0-1971 GCF_040675125.1 Spirillospora sp. NPDC049652
GGACGCGGCGCCCGCGCCCGGACGGGACGCCGCGGCGAACGCGGCGGCCTCGGTGGCGGCGGTGCGCGGCCGGTACCGTGGGACCGACCGGTGCCAGTCCAGCGAGGCGCGCATCGCGCGGCGCAGCCGGTCGGCGAGCCGGCCCGAGTCGCGCGCGTCCCACGGCAGGCCGCGCCGCAGGATCTGGAAGTCCGAGGCGCGCGCCGCGATCAGCGTGCGGGCCTGGTCCACCGCCTCCTGGAGCGTTCCAGCCCGCCGCTCGTGGAGCAGCAGCACCAGGTTGGCGCGCTCCCCGAACGCCAGGTCCTTCTCCACCGAGAACAGGTCGTTGGTCCAGGAGATGACGTCGGCGGCGGCCGCGCGCAGCCCCGCCGTGGCCGGGTCGTCGGGCGGGGAGATGCGGTCCACCGCCTCGAACAGGTCGAAGAAGACGTCCGCGCCGAACAGGTCCCGGCGCAGCACGATGTAGGCGGGCAGCCGCAGCGACCGACCGCTCGTGCGGCGGTCCACCATCGCGCACTGCGCCTCCAGGTGCCGCTCCATGTGCCCGGTGAACCGCTCCCGCCACTCGGGGCCCGCCAGCCGGGACGTGCGCGGCCACAGGTCGTCGGCCAGCACCGCCAGCATCGGATCGGCCGGGCCGTCCCGGTCGGGCTCGCCGCGCAGCACCGCGAGGGCGGACGCGGCGAACTCCGCCAGCACCCCGTCGCCCGCCCACGGGCCGTCGTCCACCCGGTCGTCCAGCAGCAGCACCCACAGGAACCACGCCATCAGCACCTCGGCCCGCTCGGGCTCGGCCCGTCCGGTCAGCGCGATCCCGAGGTCCAGCAGCCGTGACGACTCCAGCCGCGCCCGGCCGCGCGGCCCGACCAGCCCCCGCTCCTCGGCCCACCCGCACACCCCGGTCCGTAGCACGTCGGCGTCGGCGCGACGTACCGGTCCGGGAAAAGGCAGGGAGAGTTCCGGAATCCGGAATCCGGTCATCGTGTCCGCCGCCATCCCCGCGCCCCCGTAGACTCGCCGTTTCGGTCGTGCCCGCGCCACGGCCCGCGTCCCGGCGGGCCCGCGCGTCGCGGTGCGCCCTGCCGGGCCGTGCTGCGGCGCGGAGTCCCGGCGGCATTCGGCGCACCGGGCCCGCACGCATCGTGACCGAATCCTGCCGCGTGTCCGCCCGCCGGACATGCGGTTTGACCGCGATTTGCCGTCCAGATTCCGGCCCCGTCACCAAGCCCGCCGTCCGGCATACGGTCTGTCCGCAACTGTCCGATGGGGCCGACCGAAACCGGGGATACGGGCCGGTCGCCACACCGCCCTCCGGCCGGGTTCGGACGGCGCCGGCTCGATGCCGGCCCGACGCCCTTCCAGCGCCGCCCGGCCGCCGCGCCGCTGCCGCCCGGCCGCCGTCCTGATCGTCCGTGATGGCCCGCCGGACGCCGACTCGGCGGTCCACGGAGGCCGATGCGGTAGAGTCGCTGCCGCGAAGGGGAGTAGCCCTGCGAACCGGTCGTCGACACACTGGAGCCCACCGCTCCCGGTGACCGGGTCCGCCACCCGCGGACGGGCGAGACCTTCGATCCCTTTTTGTCGATGACCAGACGCGTCGTCGGCCGGGATCGAGGTCTCCGAGGACGCCCCTGAGCGGCCCCCCGGCCTCGGCCCCCGGCGACGCGGGAGGAGCGGGTACCGGACGTGTGGCATTTCGTCCTGCTGATCGCCTGTGCGGTCGCGATCTATCTGTCGTGTGAGTGGTTCGTCAACGCCGTCGAATGGCTGGGCCACCGCCTGAACGTCGGCCGGATGGCGGTCGGCACCATCCTGGCCGCCTTCGGCACGGCCCTGCCCGAGTCGGTGGTGACCCTCGTCGCGGTCACCTCCGGGACCGGCGAGACCGGGAAGGACATCGGCGTCGGCGCCGCCATGGGCGGCCCGCTGGCCCTCGCGACCGTCCGGATCCCGAACCAGGCCATGAGG
>NZ_JBFAOF010001177.1:0-1970 GCF_040675125.1 Spirillospora sp. NPDC049652
CCCGCGCGTGCTGCACCGCCGCCGCGGCGGACCGACCGCGCTGCGCATCCTGCTGGGATCGCAGCTGCGCCGGCTCCGCGAGCGGAAGGGCATCTCGACCGAGGACGCCGGCTGGACGATCCGCGCCTCGCACTCCAAGATCAGCCGGATGGAGCTCGGCCGCGTCGGGTTCAAGGAGCGGGACGTCGCCGACCTGCTGACCCTGTACGGCGTCACCGACCCCGCCGACCGGGACGGCCTGCTGGAGCTCGCGCGCGAGGCCAACTCCCCCGGCTGGTGGCACCGCTACGGCGACGTCCTGCCGACCTGGTTCGAGACCTACCTCGGCCTGGAGGAGGCGGCCGCGCTGGTCCGCACCTACGACCTCCACTGCGTGCCCGAGCTGCTCCAGAGCGAGGGCTACGCGGGGACGGTCATCCGGCTGCTCCACCCGGACGCGCCCGAAAGGGACGTCCAGCGGCGCGTCCGGCTGCGGATGACGCGGCAGGAGCGGTTCACCGAGCCGGGCGCGCCGGTCCTGTGGGCGCTCATCGACGAGGCGGTGCTGCACCGTCCGGTCGGCGGCCGGGACGTCATGCGCGACCAGCTCCGCCACCTGGTCGCCATGGCCGAGGCCCCGACCGTGACGGTGCAGATCGTGCCGTTCGCCGCCAGGCGGCCGGTCCCGGTGGGCCACCCGTTCACCGTCCTGCGCTTCGCCGAGGCGGACCTGCCGGACGTCGTCTACCTGGAGCACCTGACGACGGCCCTCTACCTCGACCGGGGAGCCGACGTCGAGGCCTACCTCGGCAGGGTCGAGCAGCTCGCCGACGTGGCGCTGCCCCCGGACGCCAGCGTCCACGTGCTCCTGGACCTGCTGCACGAGGTGTAGGGGCCGGTCGGCGGGCCGGCGGGGTCGCCTAGGATTTCCGGATGCGGGTTCCGTCTGATGGGGAGATCCGGGGGCTGCACGAGCGGTACGCCCCCTCGGCCGAGGCGTTCGAGCTGGTGTTCACGCACTGCGAGATCGTGGCGCGCATCGCCGGGCAGTTCAGCGCGAGCCCGCTCGTGCGGGCCGGGGCGCTGCTGCACGACATCGGCGTCTACCGGCTCTACGGGCCGGACGGGCGGCTCGACTCGGCCGACTACATCCGGCACGGCCTGCTGGGCGAGGAGCTGCTGCGGGCCGAGGGGCTGCCCGAGGCGCTGTGCCGGTTCTGCTCGCACCACACCGGCGTCGGCATCACCTGCGCGGACGTGCGGGAGCAGGGGCTGCCGCTGCCGGAGGCCGACTACCTCGCGGAGACGGACGAGGAGGCGGTCGTCATGTACGCGGACAAGTTCCACAGCAAGACGACGCCTCCGGTGTTCGTCTCCGCTCCCACCTACACGGTGAAGGTCGGCCGGTTCGGCGAGGACAAGTCGCTGGCGTTCAAGGCGATGCGGGAGCGGTTCGGCGACCCCGAGCTGGGGCCGCTCGCCGAGGCGTACGGGTTCGCGGTCATCTGACGGGCAGCGTCGCGGGGAGGCCGAACCTGCGGTAGACCTCCTCCTCCTGCGTGACGGTGTTGCGGATGACGCCGGCGGACGAGACGTCCAGCACCTGGAGCGTGTGCAGCCTCGCGGGGCCGCCGGTGCGGGGCGTCAGGTAGGCGGCGAAGCCGGGCTGGCCGTTGGCCTCCACGGGGAGGTGGCTCCATCCGGTGCCGTTCAGGGTGTAGACGCGCCGCATGAAGCCGAGGTACATGTCGCGGCCGGAGTACCAGTTGAGGAACGGCGGCATCTCCATGACGACATCGGCGGCCAGCAGGTCGCCCAGGGCCGTCAGGTCGGCGCGTTCGAAGGCGGCGACGTAGCGTTCGGCGAGGGCGCGCGCGGACGGGTCGGACGGTTCGCCCAGGTTCTCGGGGTCGAGGTTCTCGTCGGCGAGGCGGGCGCGGGCGCGTTGCAGGGCGCTGTTCACGGCTGCGGTCGAGAGGTCCAGGGACGCG
>NZ_JBFAOF010001178.1:0-1969 GCF_040675125.1 Spirillospora sp. NPDC049652
GTCGCGGTGCGGATCGCCGCGTCCGGCGTGTGCGGCTCCGACATCAAGGCCCTGGACGGCACGAGCCCCGTCGTCAGGCACCTGCCCTGCGTCCTCGGCCACGAGAGCGCCGGCGTCGTGGAAGAGGTCGGGCCGGGCGTGGTGAACGTCAAGCCCGGCGACCACGTCGTCATCGCGATGAACGGCCCGTGCGGCCGCTGTCGCGCGTGCGCGCGAGGCAACGCCCACCTGTGCTCGGGCAAGACCCGGATGTCGGCCATCATGGGCGTCTTCCCGGACGGCTCGACCCGCCTGTCCCTGGACGGCGAGCCCGTCCGCCCCTACATCGGCATCGGCGCGTTCGCCGAGCGCGCGGTGGTGACCGAGGCGATGTGCGTGAAGGTCGCCCCCGACGCCCCGCTCGACCTGCTCGCCCTCACCGCCTGCGGCGTCGTCACCGGATACGGCGCGGTCATGAACACCGCGCGGGTCGAGCCCGGGACGAGCGTCCTGGTCGTGGGCTGCGGCGGCGTCGGGCTCAACGTGGTCCAGAGCGCGGTGCTCGCCGGGGCGACCACCGTCATCGCGGCCGACGTGGTCGAGTCCAAGCTGCGCCTGGCCGAGGAGTTCGGCGCGACCCACACGCTGCTCGCCGACGACCTGCCGAAGCAGGTGGGCGAGATCGTGCGCGGCGGCGCCGAGTACGCCTTCGACGTCACCGGCGTCCCCGAGGTGCTGGCCAAGGCGTTCGCCGCCACGCAGCCGGGCGGGACGACCGTCATGGTCGGCTCCCCCGGCGCCGGGAAGGAGCTGCGCATCCCGGCGGGGCAGCTGTTCGGCTCGCGCCGCCTGATGGGCACCCAGGGCGGCGACGCGACGCCCGCCCGCGACCTGCCGATCCTCGCCGACCTGTACCGGCGCGGACGGCTCAACCTGGACGGCCTGGTCAGCGAGCGCGTCCCGCTGGAGCAGGTGAACGAGGCGGTGGCCCACGTCCGCGGCGGCGCGGTCGCCCGCTCGGTCGTCGTCTTCGACTGAGCGGGTCGCCGGATCGGCCGCTTCCGGCGTCCGCTCCGCGTCCGAGAGCACGTGCCGGGGGTGGCGTTCGCGGTAAATTGCCGTATTGGCAACCCCGCCGGATCGGAGAACAGTGAACGACAATCCGCCCCAGCCTCCGCCCGGGGAGCAGCCTCCGCACGATGACCGGCCGCAGCACGGTGACCAGCCGCCGCACGATGACCGGCCGCCGTACGGCGAGCAGCCGTACGGGCCGCCGCCGCACTCCGCCCCCTACGGCTCACCGGGCGGCTACGACCCGCGGTACGGCTACGGCCCGCCCGGCGTCCCGCAGCACCCGTCCGCCCAGGGCGGCGCGGTGATGCCGGAGGAGACGAACATGGTGGTCCTCAGCTACGTGCTGATGCTGTTCGTCGGCTTCCTCGCGCCGCTGGTGATCTTCCTGATCAAGAAGAGCACCTCCCCGTTCGTCCGGTACCACACGGCGCAGGCGCTGAACTACCAGCTCACGATGCTGATCCACCTGCTGGCGCTCGGCACGGTCTGCGCGATCCCGGCGATCATCGCGAAGAACGCCGCGTTCCTCGCCCCGCTGGTCCTGGTCTACCTGGAGCTGCTGATCGGCGGCTGGGTGTTCCCGATCATCGGCGCGGTCTCCGGCGGCAAGGGCAAGTGGACGCGGTTCCCCACGTTCTTCTGCTTCCGTATGATCCGCTAGCGGGGAAGGTGCTCGGCGGCGTACCGGTCGAGGACGGGCAGCACCGCCTCCCGGCCGCCGCCCGGCACCCGCAGCACGACCTCGTCCACACCGAGCCCCGCGTAGTACTCCAGCTTGGCGGGCGTGGGCACGGTCCCGAACGGGACGACCCGCGCCATCGGACGCCCGGCCGCCTCGCACGCGGCGCGCAGGGCAGGCAGCGCCTCGCGCACGCCGGCCCCGCCGATCGGCATCCAGCCGTCGCCGTACTCCGCG
>NZ_JBFAOF010001179.1:0-1962 GCF_040675125.1 Spirillospora sp. NPDC049652
GCTCCCTCGTCGCCGTCCTCGCCGGGCTGATCCCGCTCGCCAAGCTGGCCGAGCTGGTGAACATCGGCACGCTGTTCGCGTTCCTCGTCGTGGCCATCGGCGTCATGGTGCTGCGCCGCACCCGGCCGGACCTGCCGCGCGCGTTCCGGACGCCGCTCGTCCCGCTCGTCCCGGTCCTGGCGGTGCTCGCCTGCCTGTTCGTCATGCTGAACCTGCCGGTCGAGACCTGGTACCGGTTCCTCGCCTGGATGGTCGCCGGTGCGGTCATCTACTTCGTCTACGGACGGTCCCACTCCCGGGTCGGCCGGGACCGGAACGGTGTGTGACGGCGCTCACGCTGTCGTTTCCGGCGGCGGCGTGGGCACAATGCCCCCATGACGGGACACCTGCGCGTCGCGGTCGTCGGCTCCGGTCCGGCCGGGCTGTACGCGGTCGAGGCACTGCGCAAGCAGGCCGGGGAGGGGACGCGGGTCGACGTGTTCGACCGCCTGCCGTCCCCGTACGGGCTGGTGCGGTACGGGGTCGCGCCCGACCACCCGTCCATCAAGTCGATCGCCCGGTACCTCCAGGGCGTCCTGGAGGGGCCGGGCGTCCGGTTCTTCGGCTGCGTCGAGCTCGGCCGGGACGTCTCGCGCGCCGAGCTGCTCGAACGCTACGACGCGGTCGTGTACGCCACCGGCGCGATGGTCGACCGGCACCTGGGCGTCCCCGGTGAGGACCTGCCCGGCAGCTTCGCCGCCACCGACTTCGTCAACTGGTACTGCGGCCACCCCGACGCCGCCGACCACGGCTTCGCGCTGGACGCCGAGGAGGTCGCGGTCATCGGCGTCGGGAACGTCGCGGTCGACGTCGTGCGCATCCTCGCCCGGACGGCCCGGGAGCTGCGCGCGACCGACGTTCCCGAGCAGGTCCTGGACGCGCTGTCGCGCAGCCGGGTGCGGCGCGTCCACATGATCGGGCGGCGCGGCCCCGCGCACGCCAAGTTCACCACCAAGGAGCTGCGCGAGCTCGGCACCCTCGCCGAGGCGTCGGTGCACGTCACGGCCGGGGACATGGCCCTGGACGAGGCGAGCGCCGCGCTCGCCGAGGGCGACCGGCACGTGCGCGGGAACATCAAGGTCCTCAGCGGCTGGACGGACGTCCCCGGCGGCCGGCCGCGCCGCATCGACGTGCGGTTCTGGCGCGCGCCCGACGCGATCCTCGGCACCGGCCGGGTCGAGGGGCTGCGGCTGGAGCGCACCCGCCTGGACGACGCCGGGCGCGTCGTCGGCACCGGCGAGTTCGAGGAGTTGCCCGTCGGGATGGTGCTGCGCTCGGTCGGCTACCAGAGCGTCCCGCTGGCCGGGCTGCCGTTCGACGAGCGGAGCAAGGTCGTCCCGAACGACGGCGGGCGCGTCCTCGGCCCGGACGGGAGGCCGCTCCCCCGCGAGTACGTCGCGGGCTGGATCAAGCGCGGCCCGACCGGGGTCGTCGGGACGAACAAGTCCGACGCCGCGGAGACCGTCCGGAACCTGCTCACCGACCTCGGCGCCGCCCGGATCGAGCCCACCGGGACCATCGAGGACCTGCTGGAACGCCGCGAGCTGCGGGCCGTCCGCTACGAGGACTGGCTGCGGCTGGACGCGGCCGAGGCCGCCCTCGCCCGCTCCCTGGACCGCGGCGACCGGGTGAAGCTCGCCCGCTGGGACGCCATGCGCGCCGCCTGCCGCGACACCTGACCGCCCGGCCCATCCCGCAGACCGCCGACCTCACCCCGCAGACCGCCGATCCCAGCCCGCTGCCCCGACGGGCCATCCCCCGGGCCGCGCGCCGAATTTTCGGGCGACGCTCGGCAAAACCGCCCGGTCCGCCGGACGAGCGCGGGGAAATCCATGGATGATCGGCCGTCCGTCGTAGATCATCGCGGCGGACGCGACGCCGTCGAGGACGACCTCGCGCAGCCGTGCCGAGCCCATCCCGTCG
>NZ_JBFAOF010001180.1:0-1961 GCF_040675125.1 Spirillospora sp. NPDC049652
CTCGCCCCGGCGGTGCTCGGCCGCCGGGCGGGCCGTCTGGTGACCGCGGCGGTGGGTGTGCTCGTGGCCTTCCCCAGCCTGCTGTTCGTCCTGGTGCTCGCGACGATCTTCGGGGTGGGCGGCACGGGCGCGGTGCTCTCGGTGGGGCTGGCCATCGTGCCGCCCACCGCCCGCCTGGTGCAGAACCTGACGGCGTCGGTGGCCTCCGCCGACTACGTGGCCGCCGCGCGCATCCTCGGCACGGGCCGGTTCCGGCTGGTCACCCGGCATGTGCTGCCGAACATCGGCGAGCCGGTGACGCTGTTCACCGCGCAGTCGGCGGCGCAGATCCTCATCGCCTTCTCCGGGCTGTCCTTCCTCGGCCTCGGCGTGCAACCACCCGCCTACGACTGGGGCCGCCTGCTCAACGAGCAGCTCGGCCGGATCTACGTCAACCCGCTCGCCGCGCTCGCGCCGGGACTCGCGGTGATCCTCACCGGGCTGGTGTTCACGCTGGTCGGCGAGGTGCTCGCGGAGGCCGGCGGACGGCGCACCCCCCACCAGACCGCCGCTCCCGACGCGGCGGACGAGCAGGAGGAGGCATCCCGCACGTCCCCATCCTCGGCCGGCGCCGGCGGCGTCGCGGACGACGGCGCACTGCTGAGCGTGCGCGGCCTGCGGGTGACCTTCCCCGGCGGCCGGACGCCCGTCCGCGGCGTCTCGCTGAGGCTCGCACCGGGCGAGGCCGTGGGGCTGGTCGGAGAGTCCGGCTCGGGCAAGAGCCTGACCGCGCTCTCCCTGGCGGGACTCGCCCCGCACCCCGCCCGGGTCGACGCCGACGAGCTGCGGTTCCGCGGCGTCGACCCCCGCTCGGGGAGGGGCCTCGGCACGTCGCTGGCCATGGTGTTCCAGGACCCGATGGCCTCCCTCAACCCCGCGCTGCGCGTCGGCCGCCAGCTGGCCGAGGTCGCCGAGGTCCATCTGGGGGCGTCCCGCGGACGGGCGGCGGCCCGCGCGGTCCAGCGCCTGGGGTGGGTGCGGATCGGCTCGCCCGAGCGGCGCGCGCGGCAGCGTCCGCACGAGTACTCCGGCGGCATGCGCCAGCGCGCGATGATCGGGATGGGGCTGATGGGTGAACCGAGCCTCATCGTCGCCGACGAGCCGACCACCGCCCTCGACGTCACCGTCCAGCGCCAGGTGCTGGAACTGCTGGCCGAGGTGCGGCGCGACTCCGGCGCGGCGCTGCTGCTGATCTCCCACGACATCGCCGTCGTCGCGCAGGTGTGCGAGCGGGTCCTGGTGATGTACGCGGGCCGGGTCGTGGAGGAGCTCCGGGTCGCCGACCTCGCCGGACGCGCCGCCCACCCCTACACCAGGGCCCTGGTCGGGGCGGTCCCGACGATGAGCACCGACCGGGAGACCGCGCTCGCGACGATCCCGGGCCGTCCTCCTGAGCCGGGGGACCGGCCGCGCGGCTGCGCCTTCGCGCCGCGCTGCGACCGGGCCCGCGACCGGTGCCGCACCACCGATCCCGTGCTCACCGAGCACGGCGAGGGCCGCCGCGTCGCCTGCTGGCACCCGGTGACCGAACCCGCAGCATCCGTCCGGGACGGGGGAGCGCGATGAGCACGCTGGAGTTCCGCGGGGTCAGCGTCCGCTACGGCCGCTTCACCGCCGTGGACGGCGTGGACCTGACGGTCCCGGACGGCGCGGTCACCGGACTGGTCGGCGAGTCGGGCTCGGGAAAGTCCACACTGGGCCGGGCCGCCGTCGGGCTGGCCCCGGTGGTCGCCGGACGGATCCTGGTGGACGGCCGGGAGGTCGGCGGACGGCCCCGGCGCGGCCCCGTCCAGCTGGTGTTCCAGGACCCGTACGCCTCGCTCGACCCGCGCATGCCGATCGGCGCGTCCGTCGCGGAGGCCCTGCCCCGCGCGTCCCGCACCGCCGGCGGCGCGGGCACCGGCCGCGGCCTCGCCGCCCGG
>NZ_JBFAOF010001181.1:0-1959 GCF_040675125.1 Spirillospora sp. NPDC049652
GTGTCCGTGTGCTCATCTGGCCTCCCGGACCCGCTCGGCGGCGCGCAGCCGCACCGATCCGGCCCTTGGGTTGGTCTCGGTCTCGGTCTCGGACGCGACCTCGGCCCCCCGCGTCAGCAGCCGGAAGCGCGGCTGGTGCTCGGGCAGCGGGACGGGCAGGTCCGGCGGGGTGTGGTCGGCGGTGGCCGTGGCGAGGACCTGCTTGGTGATGCGGTCCTCCAGGGAGTGGTAGCTGAGCACCGCGACCCGGCCCCCGACCGGGACGGCGTCCAGCGCGGCGGGCAGGGCCCGCCGCCAGATCTCCAGCTCGCCGTTGACCTCGATCCGCAGCGCCTGGAAGGTGCGCTTGGCCGGGTTGCCGCCGGTGCGGCGGGTCGCGGCCGGGATCGCGGTGCGGACGAGGTCGGTGAGCCGCGCCGTCGAGTCGAGCGGCTCCTTGGCGCGCTCGCGGACGATGGCCGCCGCGATGCGCTGGGCGAACCGCTCCTCGCCGTACTCGCGCAGGATGCGGGCGAGCTCGGCGGGCGGGTAGGTGTTGACGATCTCGGCGGCGGTGAGGGCCTGCGTGCGGTCCATCCGCATGTCGAGGGGCGCGTCGTAGGAGTAGGCGAAGCCGCGGTCGGCCTCGTCGAGCTGCGGTGAGGAGACGCCGAGGTCGAACAGGAACGCGTCGACCTTCGGGACGTCCAGCCGGTCGAGCACGTCGGGGATCTCGTCGTACACGGCGTGTTCGAGCGCGACCCGGTCGCCGAAGCGCTCCAGCCGCGCGGCGGAGCGCTCCAGCGCGTAGGTGTCGCGGTCGAGGCCGATCAGCCGGAGCGTCGGGTGGGCGGCGAGCATGGCCTCGGCGTGGCCGCCCATGCCGAGCGTCCCGTCCAGGTAGACGGGCGTCCGGCCGGCGTCCCGCGCCGCCTGGACGGCGGGCGCCAGGATCTCAAGTACGCGGTCGAGCAGGACCGGAATGTGACCGGCCCGCGCCGCGTGGTCGCCCACGTCCATGCTCCACCCCCATGTTGTGCCACCTCACTCGCGGAATACGTGGCATCGGCGGCCGGCGGCGCGTGCCGTCCGGCCGTCTGTCGTCGGTGCCGGCGCCCTGTGAAACCCCCTGGCGGGCGCCCTCCGGCGGCCTCGTCCGGCCAGGTCCCCATCCGCTGCCCTTGAGGAAGATCACCGCGTCACCGCGGGGGGTCGCCTTCTGGCACCGGGGAAGCTGCGCCAGAAGGCCTGGAGAGCGGCTGGAGACCTGGCCGAACGCGGGCCAGTGCCGGTCTGCGCGACCGACGTTCAGCGGATCGTCAGAGAATCCCGGGCAACACCTCCTCGGAGATGTCGGCGAACGCCTGCTCCTCCTGCTCGAGGTAGGACTCCCAGGCGCCGCTGTCCCAGATCTCCAGGCGCGTGTTCGCGCCGATGACGGTGCACTCCCGGCTCAGCCCGGCGTACTTGCGCAGCGGGGGCGGGATCGTGATCCGGCCCTGCTTGTCGGGCACCTCGTCGGAGGCGCTGGCGAAGAAGACGCGGCTGTAGGCCCGCACGGCCCGCTCGGTGACCGGCGCGGCACGAAGCGCCTCGGTGATGCGCTGGAACTCCGCCACAGGGAAGACGTACAGGCAGCGTTCCTGGCCCTTCGTGATCACCAATCCCCCCGACAGCTCCTCGCGGTACTTCGCCGGCAGGAACAGTCGTCCCTTGTCGTCGAGACGCGGTGTGTGGGTGCCGAGGAACACCGGCCCCACCTCCCGCGCCGCATGAGGCGCTACCGCTCCCCACGGCGCCCCACTCTACTCCACTCTTCCCCACCGTCAACTACGAAAACACCTGTCGCGCATCGATTTCTCGAACGATTCCGCAGGTCAGAAGGGGTGGGCTCGCAGGGGGCGGGGGGTGGGGCGGTCCGGCGCCCCACCCGGCGGGGCGATCTTGACAGCGCGTCCTGACGCAGCCCGGAGCGTCCCG